>JANMME010000274.1:0-2978 GCA_031373015.1 Saprospiraceae bacterium | reverse complement strand
AAAACCAAGAAATTCAAGCGCTCGAGTGAGCCAAAATTTGCCCTTTTTGAGATCAATACGTTTGGTTTTGAATTTTCCGGTTCTCCTGTTTTGCGGTTTATTTTATCAATTTTAAAATTCGGGATGACCCATATTTGTGCCTTTTGTGGTTCAATTACCTTGTTCTGTAAACCAACCCCGTTGATACTCACCCAAATTCAGGCTATGGAATGCCTCCAACTGTTTCCAGGTACGCTGCCGAAGGTAATCAAGGCTTGGCGTACTGAGCGCCGGGTGACCTTTTACCAGTACCGGTTGGAGCAAGTTTTGAAAGCGCGACATTTGAACCTCAACGGCTTTCCCTGATCTTTCGTCCAAAAATTGAATGTGGGTCTGGCTCACACTCGCGTGGTGGTCTTGCGCATCGGTTAGCCAGACATCGCCCAGCGGGTGTTCTCCCTTGAAAAGCCTCCGGATTTGAGCGAGTGGCTGGTTCGCAGTATTTTCAACTTTGGTCAATCCTGGCCACTCGTCAGACGACTCCAAGTCGTCTGACGAGTAATCAAGTTCCATTAACTCGTCAGACGACTTAGAGTCGTCAGACGAGCCACCCCCAATGTAGCTTGCCCGCCTTTTCCAGCCATCTGGATTAAATGGGAATTTGGGTGGCTGCGGTGTTTCCTCTTCCGAAAAAACTCCTTTTTCCCGTTGTTCCAAGGCTGCTCTTGTGGCCCAATAGGTTGATTCCCATAGAAGTAGGCGGATGGCTGAGTCTAGAAGCCGGAATTGCAACTCTGGAGCTTGAATGCTCAGCATGGGTTCGCCCGGCAGTAACAGCGTGCCTTCCGGCGCGGCGTTCACGTATGTTCGTAAACTCAGGCGCTGCAGATGGTTCAGAAAACTTTCTTGAAAAACGGAGCGGCCTTTCGCATCGGTCACTTGCCCCAGCCGCTGGATGACGGGCGGTGCAAACTTGAACCGACGAACGTGCTCTGCCAAAAGCCCCGCACCGCAGGCGATGGAAAAGGGATGATCTGCCGGACAAACAAGATGGGCGGTAATGGGCCGGCTGTAGGAGCCGTCGAGCCACGAGTCTTGCGCAGCAAAAAGGGGATGGAGGTCAGAAAGCCAATCGTGGGTCATAAATCGTCATTTTGCCAAATAGGCGAAGAAGTTGTAGTTCACAGCAAAGAAAAACATCTCACCCATTAGATCGGCGTTTTTTTTGCCAAAATTCAAGCCATTCCATCCGAATTTCAGCCGGATTCCGTGATAGGAGCCCTTGGGTGTGTTCCAGTTGCGGTAGTTTTTGGTAAACAATTTTATGTCGGTGTTTAATGCAGCAGCAAAGTGGAACTCTGTGAACTCAAAATTGGAGTAATAATCGGGAAGCGGATCTTCGTCCTCGCCGGGTGTGGGCGGTTTTAGGAACCCAATCCCGCCTCCGATGCTGGGAAAGATACGCAGTTTGGGTGCGTTCACGAGGTCATAGCCAAGCCCCAGTCCAAAGGTGAAAAAACTGCTGGGGTCGCCTTCGGGCCAAACGTCATTGCCGACGACCAGATCACGGGTGAGGCTTGGGCCGCCCAGTGAGCCGTCGAAGATAAAGTTCCAGCGTTTTGTCCAGTAGTACAAGTCAAAATCAAACGTGTACGGAGTGCCTAGCGACCGCTCTATTTCGCCATTCCAGTTGCCCATCTGCAGTCCGCCCGAAATGCCGAGGGCTTTGTTGCTGGGTTTCAGAATTTCAGGCTTGATGCTGCGTACAAAGCCTGAAAATCGCGACGAAGGGTAATGGTTTTCAAAGGATTGCAGGCGGTCTGCCCATTCCTCTTCATCGGTATTGAGCCGCAAAAGATATTCGAATAACAGGGTGGTGAAGGCCTTTTCTTCTTCGTTTAAAAAAGCACTCTGAATACTTGTAAACACATCAAAGCGCGTCTCATTCAGGTAAAAGTCCACCCACTCAAAAAGGCTGTCTTTGGGAGCTTGGATCTTCCAGGATTGGAGGTTGCGCTGGTTTTCGTCGTAGCGACTTACTTCTTCCAAAAGCGTGCCGTAGGATTCTGTCCAGAAGTACAACATCCAACGCTCGTCCCAGATAAGCCCTGCGTATTGCTCGTCTTCGAGCCTGCTCAAGGAGTCCATCCAAAGCCCCACTCCGGCTGGGTCGTTCATCAAAAATGCCGCGAGCAGTTCGCGCCGGGAACCTGCAATTTTTTCAGAGCTGGATGCGGGTTTAGGCAGCGGCAAACTGTCCGTTTGTGCGACTAAAAAGACTGTTAAGAAATTAAAAACCAATAAGATATAGATTCTTTTCATGCTTGAAAAATAGTTTCTTCAATAGATTTGATTTCGCCTTCGAAGACGCGCACGGCAGGGCCGCTAAGCCAAATGTTGGAAAAGGTGCCATCGCCGTTAGCGTGGCCTTGCACCGACAAACGACCACCCTTGGTTTGCAATCCGATCGCAAAAACCCCGATTTTCCCGCCTTCGCTCAAGAAGGTTGCAATGGCTGCCGCCGTTGCCCCAGTTCCACAGGCGTATGTTTCATCTTCTACGCCGCGTTCGTAGGTTCGAATGAGATACAGATTATGATATATATCATGCTTGCCATTCTCCGCCACTAGGTTGACGTTTATACCGTCTTTTTTCCAACGCGCTGAGTATCGCACCGCTCGACCTTCTGCTACCATGTCCAAACTGTCCAAATTTTTCACAAAGCGGACGTAATGCGGTGAGCCAGTGTTCAGGATGTAGGCATCGCCTTCTTTTTCAACCTGTTGTACGTCGCTCATTTTTAAATTGACCCACAACGATGGCCCCAGTTGAGATCTGTCTGAGAAAACATTGGTGTGGGGTGGGTAGGAGGCCCCGCTGGCATTCGCTTCATGCGCTCCGTCAATTGCCATAAAACGGCAAGTCTTATCTATGATTCCCAAATGCCAGGCAAAAGCCACAATGCACCGCCCCCCATTGCCACACATGCTGCTCTCGCG
>JANMME010000251.1:0-3683 GCA_031373015.1 Saprospiraceae bacterium | reverse complement strand
AGGGGAAAACCTTGCGGTGCTAGGGGCCAGGGCGCGGGTATTTTGTGCGCAAAATTTTGATAATGACGCCGTAGCGAGGAAGTTGGTGGAGGTGTTTCAGATAGGGCTAAACAACGAAGATTAAAAATTAAGCGTTCTTTTTTTCAACCCACGACTTCAGTCGTGGGAAAAAAGGCTATCCTTTTACATAACCGATTTATCGGTTTTTAAGGCTTGAATGGGTTATGGAAACCGATAAATCGGTTTAGGTAAATTTCTATCGCACTTTTCCCACGACTGAAGTCGTGGGTTAAAAATCGCCTAATTTCGCTATGTTTCTTTTGTGAAATGAAATTTCCCTACCAGAATTGATCAAAAAAGACAAAATTCAGGCTAAGCGACCTGCTACCTTTGCCCCATGAAACACACAACGCTGCTCCTGTTCCTGTTCCTGCCCACGCTCCTTCCAGCCCAGGAAGTTTTTCAAAAAACGTACGATCACTTTTTTACTGACCGCGCAAACGCAGTAGAAGTATTGCCCAATGGGAATATCGTGATGGCAGGCGCCACCGTCCAGCAAAACAGCAACCAGCAAAATATGCTGTTGCTGATGCTCAACGAAATGGGCGAAAAGATATGGTCAAATACCTACTCTAATGGTCAGCGTCTGGAGGCTTTGGACATCCTGCGCACTTCAGACGGTAATCTTTTGGTGGTCTTTGATGCCTTCAACGCCAGTGGTGAGGCCAAAGCCAGTTGGATGAAAATCAGCCCCGCCGATGGTGCTGTGGTCTGGAGTCGTCGCGCCATTCCAAGCAGCCGGCTGCCTAAAATTTCCCCCCTGAAGGATGGCTACCTGCTCACAGGCGATTACGTGATCTCGCCCACTGACCGCGATGCCCTGGCCGTGAAGATCAACGAAAATGGCGATGTGGTATGGTACAAAATCTTCGGAGAGCCGGGTTATGAGCAGCTGGGCGAATGTTGGCAAGATCCAATGGGATTTATACACTGCGCTGGTTATCACATAGAAATCAATGAATCGCAAGGTATTTACGCCCGGTTCAACGCCGCAGGTGATATGCCCGCCCCTATCCAGCGCTACTCGATTGGTGACAATACGGACTTGTTGAGCCATATTTCACCCATCGAAAACAATGGGCTGCTCTTTGCCGGAAACTCGCAAGGCTTCAACGATAACTTTGCCCGCGCCTGGACCCTGACCACCGATCGCGACGGGAAACTGAAAACTTCCTATACCTATAAGATTGATGGCAAACACATCGGCGTAACGGACATGATCACGCTCCCAGGAGATCAGTTCGTGCTCAGCCTCGGCAGACCCTCTCCAAGCGGCACGCCGGCTACGTTGATCAAAATCAATGCAAACAACGATATGCTCTGGCAAAACACTTACAAGGTAGATGGTACAGGCAATATCTTATGGCAAGTAAAACCACATAACGATGGATTTGTCACGGTGGGTACCAGCGCAACGGGCAGCCAGAACAATTTTTTTCTTGCAAAAACTGACGAAAAAGGAATCGCGGGCGATTGTTGTCCAATTACCTCCGGGCTAAAACGGGAAACTGTGACGCCAGAACAAACCGCCTTTGTACCTAACGAAACAACGGGCTTTGCAGCACAAAACGCGATACTCACCGTAGCAGATGCAACAACCACCGAAAAAACCATTTGCCTGCCAATAAAGGTGGATTTTGAAATAGCCGATAGTACCCTTTGTCCTGGAGAATGCACCCAAATTACTCTGCTTGATAATGTGGTTGGGGTAAATTATACCCTTAGCATCGTTGGTGCCGATCCCGACCCAAATATGCCGGGACGCATCTGCCACACGGAAGGCGGTCAGGTCATTGTAACCCGCAAAGGAGATTTTAATGGTTGCAAAAACGAACTTTCAAAGATCGTAGAGATCGGGGCCAAAGACGATATTTTTCCCAATGCCTTTACTCCCAACGGGGACGGCGCAAATGACGTTTTCCGCCCGATTTATCCCTGCGATGTAATTTTTTCCAACCTGAAAATCTTCACACGCTGGGGCGAGATGGTATTCGAAACCAATGAACCCACTACCGGCTGGGATGGCAGGATCAATGGCCTCGATGCGCTTTCTGACGTGTACGTCTGGTGGGTAGAATACGAAGGGATACGTTCAGGCCAGCAACAGCATTTTGTAGAAAAGGGTGGGGTGACGTTGTTGCGATAATGTACCGGCGGCTTTAGCCGCAGGAAATTCGGAGCGCGTATGTGAGCCACGGATAACGCGGAGGAGACACGGATATTCACAGATTTTTACCCTGAATAAGGAGCGATCCGTTCAAATTCGTGTCTCATACGCGTCATCCGTGGCCCATTTACACTTAACCCAAATCCGGGTACCGTTTTTGTTGAAACTCCAGAATAGCGTCGGCAGTAGAAAAATCAGCAAGGCGGCGGTAGAAGTAGTTTTGGGCATTTTTAAGCGTCAACGCTATCTCTTCTTTTTTGACATGGGGTTGTTCCAACACCACCTCCATTTGAGTCTCAGCGTACTGTTTGGCGTGCCCATCCTTTTGATAAATGCGGGCCACAAGGCCAAGCCAGGCACACACGCGCTTGTCTTCCACCCAATCTGGCTCGCGCCCAGCAATGACTTTCCTGACGCGGTCGCCCAGTTTTCGGGAGGCAACAACGGAGGCTTTCATATAGCCTTGCTGTAACGCTGAGTCGCCCAAGGTGTACACATCGCGCGAGGCGCCCTCTATTTGAGAGAGTTTTTCGATAGCATTCATGACGCTTGGTAGGTCTTTTCTAGCGACCGCGCAAACACCAATTTCCTTGATACTGTTGCTGATGATGGTTTTATAATATGATTTGTCATCTCCGCTACCAATACGTCGTTGGCCTTGATTGAATGCGAACGAAAGCACCTCCAGGGCTTTTTTCATATTCTCGGCATTGGTTTTTTCAAAGCTGTTTGTCACACTGGGGGCCACCGTTTTTTCTACAATGTCGCCAATGGCTTTGTTTATTTCTTCGGGCTTTGAATCTTTTACGTCCAAAATATCTTCTATCAGTTGTCCCAAAGCATCAAGAAAGGTGTTTTTAATAGATCCCTGCGGCAATTCGATGGCCAAAAGCCCAAGGTCTTCGAGGTCTTCTTTCTTTATTTCTTTTTCCTTTTTGAAATGATTGAGGGCACTCTTTGTAATGGTTTTTGACAATTCCCTGCCGATATACTGCGAAGAGTTGAATTTCCAAATGAGGTGTATATGGCCAATCGTCAGGATGATGAAAGTGAGCAAAAATATCCAATAGGCGCTTATTTCGCTTGGCACACCACAACTATCCAAGCCGCAGACTTTAGGATTGACCATCCACAGCAAAATCAGCACGAGCAAGATCTGCGTAGTGAACACCCGATGTGAGCCCCGCATGAGCCTCCGGTTGTAAACATTGCGCAAAGCTTCGGGAATAAAAGTCTGGAAAATCAGGGCGGGCACGCCCATGATAAACACCGCATAAGTAATGGCTATACCGATAGCAGTAGCGGCCCATTCTTCGCTTAAGCCAAGTTGAGGCCAATCGAAAAGAAAAACCTTGGTCATGATTTGTTCAGGGCTCTGATAAAGTTGATAAAGTCCTTTTCGTCGTAGGCATGGGTCTTCATTTTGTAATTCTGATCGGGCAAGCTGATGGGGGGT
>JANMME010000246.1:0-3128 GCA_031373015.1 Saprospiraceae bacterium | reverse complement strand
CACCGTCAGGCGTGCGTTGGGCCAGGCAAAACTGGATGCGTACCTCGGCTCCGGGCCCGTTTTGAGCGTATTCTCCTGTATGGGAAAAGGCTTTGTTCAAAAAATCCAAAGCCCGCTGGATCCGCACGTCGGGGATATTTTCCGGGCCGTAATCGTGAATAATGTGAAATACGACAGGCAGCAGGATTGTTTCAACCGTGTCTTTGTTTGAAGTGCGCGTATTGGCGACCTGTCGTTCATACACAGCTTCATCCATCTGGTAACGTGCTCCCTCAATTTCAGGACGGGTTTTAAGGATGGTCTGGTAAAGGTGGTCGCTGCCGCAGGGCTCTGCTATTGGGGTCTGTTGGCTGAACAGAAATAGGGGTATTGCCTGAAAAAAACAGACAAATAACCGGCGGGAAAAAGGGAGCATAATATTGCTTGAAGATGAGATGAAAAACTAGGGTATAACAAAGGTGCGTTTTTCGTTACGAAACTTCCATTTCGTTTAAGCTATTTGTCTGATACCGTAATTAGATTGGCTTTTGCATGAAAACATTGATGCCGTTTTGCGGCTGGCAAGGATATGGAAGCGGTTGGCAATGGTTGGTTATACCGGTCAAACCGTCGTAAAATGAAGGTCATCAGTCAAAATAAACCTTGCACAATGTTGCCTAATTAGATACCTTTGCATCTAATTCAGCCATGCCGGAAATAGATCGAATTTTTGGAATCCGTATTTGTGTGTTCAGTCGCGACCACTTGCCCCCTCATTTTCACGCTTTCTACGGCGAGTATGAAGCGTTGATTGACATTCGGGAAGGGGAGATAATTGCGGGCGGTTTGCCCCGTCGAAAATTGCGCGAAGCATTGGCATACCTTGCCGACAACCAAAAAGACCTTTTAGAAACTTTTTATCAATTGAATCCGGCACTTAAACAATAAGATATGAAACCGCTGCAAAAAATTTCCAGAATCATCGCAGTCGAGCCCTTCAAAATCACCCTACTTTGGAGCACATCCGAAATAAGGGTATTGGACTTTGCCCCGCTTTTCAAGCAATGGGAAGCCGAAGGCGATGGCAAAATGACAACACTTCGGGATTGGGAAACCTTTAAACAAGTAGCCCTTTCTGAAAACCGTACTCTTTGTTGGCCGAAGGTGCTGGTTTCTTTCACATTTAAGGACGAAGCCCGTACAGCTCCTTTGGAATTAGACGCGCTGGAACTGTACCGCCAAAGTACCCTGGTTAAAAAAACGGAAGCGTTCAACGTAGGCGCAATGCTTCGGGAAGCAAGGGTAGCGGCGAATCTTTCTCAGGCAGACGTAGCGCTCAAAAGCGGTACTACCCGCAACTACATTTCCCGGATTGAAAATGACAAGTCTGATATTCAGATGGAGACACTGCAAAAGATTGTGGAATTGGGCATTGGCGGTGAAATTGTGCTCAGAATCATACCTGGTAAAGCAACAAAACGAAGTCACTCAACTCAAAATCGGGCAAAAAGAGTACTCGGTGTACAATGAGAAAATCAGGTAAGCAATTTGATTACAATTTCGTCTGCGATTTTAGTCAATAAGACTTTTGAGGAATCGCTCATAGATTTTTTTTGCTGTTTCAAAATTTCGATCATTGCCAGAGCCAATCAGGTCTGCATATACGAGTAAAGGATGGACAGTCTTCAACTCTGGCAAGACAAAGTCCTTGTTTTCTACCTTCCAAAAAAGGCTGTAAACTGTAACATTGCCTTGATCTTCATCAGGTATCAACTGAAGATCCTGAATCAATTTCTTCCGATCGAGATTGGAGTAAAGTGTCCAAGAGCCAGGGTATAGATAGTTTGTCAATAAATCTGCCGCTGGTTCGCCTCCCCAAAAGGATTGGTCTCCAATCTCCATCTGCGCCCAAATTTGTGTTCTAAGCCTAAATCTTCCACGCACTAATTTTGGTTTAAGTTTTTGGTTAAAATTTGTTACCCATTGGCCCAAAAGTTCTGCCTTATTAATTAGTGCCATCTTTTTTACATTCAACTTTGCCAAAAATTTCGCTGCTTGCAGATCAGTCAAAATATCCCCAACTGTGCTTACTGAAATATCTGCCACGGCGGCAATTTCGCGGTATCGTTTGTTTAGCAGTTCTTCATTTAGTAGTAGGGCATAAATCAACTTAATACCGTTTTTTTGGAAGGCACGGTGCTTAATCTCGCCATTTTTTGGCATTTCGCCGTGCCCTTTGAAGTGCCAGAATATCCCACTATCATTTCTGATGAAACAATTCCCTGAAGTGTCAAAATAATTAATGCCACGTTTTTCCAATAGTTCCTTTGCCGGATTAGAAATGTACTTTGCCACTAGTAGGGTCTGTGCTTCCTTTAATCTATCTACCCAACGGAGCAGTCCTGAGGGCAACACGTTCTCTTTCACCTCCACCTTAAAGCTACTCTTGTTTGCACCCGCGATGATATTAAGTTGAGCATCCCAATGATGACCATTGGAATTTAAGGGCGCAGCAATCTCAATCTGCACTTGGGTCAGCTTTTCGAGATTTTCTATTGCTGTGTATAAAATGTCCGATACTGTCATGATTCAAAGTGTTTACCAACGGTGAACAAGTGCAAATATCGAACAAAATTATACTTCTTTTGGAAAAAGATGTCTGCGAGTTGTGAAATGTAGTTGCCAATTTTGGAGGAAAATTTTCTGAAACTACCCATAAACTACCCAAGTGCCCAAAACAACAAACGCAACTACCTGTTTACCAGATAATTGCGTTGTCTTGTTGTCGGTATGCGAAGCTTATATCCGGTAAGTACGTGCCATGGTACCTCCCGGGAAAGTCTTGACATCGGCCAACTTCAGGTAGGGTGGCATTGCAAGACCATTGAAGATAGGCAATCCTCGGCTTTGAGTTCCCTGATCCCTTCGGCTTTTCACTTGTTGGTGACCAAGGCGCGTAAATATTCGTCCAGATTGGCCAATGACATGGCAAAACCTTCCTTGTAGCCCATTGCGACGAACTGTTCAAGTTCAGAAAGACTCGCCATTTTTTTGGCAATTTGAACGGTGGTTTTTTCAGCTCCAGCTTTGAAAGAATTCTTAGTCATGGAGAAGGTAAAGCCAGTATCAATTGGATTTCCATTTTCATC
>JANMME010000234.1:0-4950 GCA_031373015.1 Saprospiraceae bacterium | reverse complement strand
GAGAGATACCGAGATCCAATTTTTTCGCTGCTTGGTAGGCGGAAATATTTTCACAGATATTCCGCAACAGAAGAGATTCCTCGCAGCGCTTTTCATGTTTGGGTTGTACAAGATTTGAAAGGAGGGACAGTAAAATCTACTTTATCGTGAAGTTCAATTCATCAGATAAATGGCGCACCATAGGGTCGCAGCCACAGCGGTAGGCGATGTTGTAGAAATGGTATTCATCACCAGGTTTGGCTTTATTGATTTGATCTTGCAACTCCGAATTCCAACGTGCTCCGTTATTTCTTTTGACCACCCCATCTTGCCCTTTTGGGATATAATGGAGGTCAAAACGGACTATGTCGCACTTGGGATCAAAGTCGAAATTTTGAAATAGGACTGCTAAACCTCCACCACCGCAAAATTCACCATTACTCACAACACTAGATTTTTGCTTTCCACCCAATGCTGGGGTTGGTTCGGGAAGTCTGTTTACCCTAAAAGTAAAAACGCTTACTACAGAATCACCTTGCAGATCACGAACGGTAAGTGTAGCAAAGTTGGTGTCTCGATGGCAGATTGTCCACTCATAATGCCCCAATCCAGTGCGGCGAATATCTCCCATAGATGGAACCAACAGTAGGTTCGAATCAGGAATGTCAGTTACGACTACTGTCATTGGGTTTTCTAATCCTGGATACAATACGTTCATTCTCTGTAGAGAAACAGCTACTTGTGCAGGTAAACTGAAGGCAAAACAGAGGAAACTTATCGAGAGTAAGCAGTTCCGTTGTAGCATATCTTTTCAATTTTTGAACAAACGTCCCTACATCTGTATCAGTATGGCTGCCAACCACGTTTAGGAGCGTAATCGGAATTTACGATTGGAAGTTATGAAAAAAAAATGCGGCTTTCTCCTCTTTTTTATCTTTGGTTCAAGTTTTGCAAAAGCGCAATACGAGACTATCCTGAACGACCCAGATGTAATTTGGGCCGCAGAAATAGACCTGACTTTTTGGATTGAGCCCGAATTTACAGCGCCTGATAGTTTAAATTCTGACCGAAACTACAGCACCTTGCTCAAGCTCACCCATAACGCGGCCAATCCAGGTGATGAATCAAAGGTGTTGTTGGCCACCCGATTGCTTAACTTGTTGGGCGACGAGCAAAAACAGGTATTTGCCCATCCCGATAGCCTTCGTGCTTTAACGCCGAAAGAGCGCGACTATGTTTTGCATCTCAGAGATACAATAACCGTCGTTGACCCAGAGACAGGAATGGAATCCAATCAATTGATTGATAACGATTGGTCGTCTGAATACATTCAAATGGTACGGGTGCGACAGTTGCTTTTTTACAGGGATAAAACGGATGAATTTGAACAATACACTTATGCCTTTGCGCCAGTATTGAAACGAAATTATGGAAGTGAAAATGCTGATAGTTACTATCGGTATGTACCCTTTTGGTTCAAAATGCCCCCTTATCGCAGGAAGGATACGAATCAGAACTTCTTGAATGAGCCAAATATCACTTGGGCGCGGCGTATGCGCACAGGAACCAATATGCCCAAGTTAGACAGCCTGCATCCTTTCAAAGACTTCAAAAGGCCCGTCATGCAGCAGTATATCAATCGCCTGCGTGAGGATTCAAAATTTAAAGTCAGGGAAGGTTTTGATTGGGAAATCATATCTGCGGAAGCCCGGGAGCAATATTTTACAAAAACGGATACGGTAGTCACTTTTGACCCGGAAACCTATGAGGAAAAATTATTGGTGGTTCATGATGATCTAACTGGCCAAGAATTGATGCAACTCCGCTTGGTGGAAGATTGGTTTTGGGATGAACGCCGCCATTATCCAATTTTCCAGTTGTATGCTTTCGCTCCAATGGAGATCGTTAGAGACCAAGAAGGAAATCCCAGGTTCAATCGTCCAGTTTTTTGGCGTCTGGTTCGAGATTAATTCCACAGTTCAAAACCACCAATTCAACTTAGCCGTCAAAGCCCGGTTTTTCACCCCGAAAACCTCCACCGCATAATTGTCGGTATAGACCACAAACAGGTCACTCATGGGGCGGAAACGCCATTGGAAACGGCTGTTGATGTTGAAATTATCGGCCTGCGTGTTGTATTGCAAAAAGGTAGTCCACCAGATATTTTTAGCAAAAAAGACCTCCACGCGGGGCGTAATATTGAAGATCTCCACATCACAATAGGGCGTTGGGAAATCTAATTGCGTGTATTGCGCCTTCAATGCTATGTTCATGATCGGTTGAAAACGGCAGGTTATTTCAGCACCTGCTTGCCATTGCTTTCCATTGTAGAACTCGCCGCCCCCTGCAGAAAATCCAAAAAATACAGGTTTCCGATAATCAGAACTCCATTCAGATTCTGCGGAGGTGTAGTGGTAGAATCCCGCTGGCAGCGCAGGGCATTTTTCCAAATCTTCTTCATCGTCAAATTTAAACGAAACTGGTACGTCCGCCCAACTAGGGCTGACCTTTAAACGCAAGGAACTGGTATTCTTAAAATTCAATTCCAGCCTTAAATTATTCGATGACTCGTTAAAGGATCCATTCGGGTTGAAAACTTGAAAAAATTCAGCCCCCAGTTCAATGTAATTCAGCTTGCTTTCCTTGTTTTTTGGAAAAATCTGGTACGACAGATTATTAAACCAGAAGTTGTACCCAATTCGCAAGGTGGTGTCGCGCACCAGGTCATAATTCTGGATACGGGCCTCAAAACCTAGATCGGCATAGTAGTTTTCGCCCATGTGGGTAAAGTCTGTTAGCCAGGAAAACCCGCGCACTCTGTACTGGAAGCCTGAATTGCTCCACCAGTTTTGAGTTGAAATTTCTGGTTTGAAGGAGCGGTGATGCGTAAGCCAGCCAGACCATTTTCCGTTCAGTGAAGTGAAACCCAATTCGATACCAGCATTGCGGCTAAACTGTTTTTTTTGTAGATCCCCATTGCTGTTGAAATCTGCCCGATCCAGAAAATAGCCCGAAATAGTACTGCGCCCAAACATCCGATAATTTGCGGCCAATGCCGTATATTCTCTGGCTGGTGAATCGCCTTGTTTGCCCGTGAGCATAGTCATCAAGCCAATCCGCGTGTCTGCATTCAGGTTGCCCGTGAGGCGTAAACCACCTAAAATGGGCAGGGGCGCGCCATCACTGTCCAGCCCAATGGTTCGGGAGAAAAACGGGCGAATGGGTGGGATGCCGAAGTTTGAAAACAGGTCTCCATTCTCTAGAAAAAACGTGCGTTTTTCAGGCAATTGAACATTAAATCGGGTAAGGTTTACGATTTGCTCATCAATCTCGATTTGTGAAAAATCCGGGTTTACCGTCAAGTCCAGATTGAGGCCAGAACCGATTCCAATTTTTGCATCCAGGCCAATGTTTGGCTTGGTTTCCCAGGCTTTATTTTCCTCGTAATCTTTTGAAACCGCAGCAGTTGCGTAAGGAATGATATTATAGTTCCCCTTGGTGCGTTTTGGCGAATCGGCCCATTGCAAAGCACCCGTCCAGCCCAGATCTAAGCCGTCGAATTGGAATGGAATCCGTGCCCAAACCGAGTACAGACCGTTGGTCAGGTCGTTGCGAATAAAATTGATGCCCCAGGTGGTCTGTCCTTCTTTGAAGCGCAGAATACGAAGCGGGATGGCATATTCTGCCGTCCAGCGATCAGGATAGCTCCGGGTTTTGACGACCCAGGTGTTGTCCCAGTTTCGGTCCATATCATCATTGCCACTGGAGAGCAGGGCCTCCGTTTGCACCCCATTCGCTGAAATACCAAAGAAGTAGCCATTGACAGCCGAGTTAGACGGATCAAGAATCACTGAAAATCCATCAGAATCCCAATAGCCCACATCTCGTTTGAGGCTTTGGATCACATAATTAGGCGTTGTATCAAATGCGGTGACCCCAATGTAGAGGTAGTGATCGTCGTAAGCACAACGCACTTCAGTCTGTTGCGGGGCCGGTGCGCCATCACGGGGCCATTTGAGCCAAAAATCACCTGCAACGGAAGCCGTCTGCCAGGTTGTTTCTGACAAGTCGCCATCTATCTTGATTTCGCCCTCAACTTGGGCAATTTGAAGCTGGAATGCAGCCTGCTGTTCTTTTCGATCAAGGGTTTGATTGAAAGCAGGGTAGGGTAGGAGCGGAAACAAAAGGAGGAGGTAAAAATGGCGCATCGAATAAACATTAAACATTTTCTTTTAAAAAATCGAGGCGAAAATAAACAAAACGTCAGGGTAGTCTACATTTGTCCAACCAAACTTATGATTCATGGACAATACGCTGCTTTTTCTGCTTGGAGGTATTTTGCTCATCGTGCTTGTCTTTTTGGCCATGCGCCAACAATCAGGAAACACGCTTCAGTTCCCTGACAAGGAACAATTTGTCCCACGAGCGCTACACGATGCTATCTTGGAAGATATAGAACGCTTGCGCTCAGAGCTTACTTCCAAGGAACGCGAAATCCGCGATGCGCACGCCCAACTCGCCGCGCGTGAACAACAATTGTATCATTTGGATGAGCATTTAAAAAACCAAAAAGCCGAGGTAGAGCAGTTGCAAGTCAAGTTCAAAACTGAATTTGAAAACATTGCCAACCGCTTGTTGGAAGAAAAATCAGTCCGCTTTACGGCACAAAATGCCCAGCAATTGCAAACAGTGCTGACCCCATTGCGGGAAAAAATCAAAGAGTTCGAGGAAAATGTAGACCGCAAATTTTTGGAAGAAACCCGCGAAAAATCCAGCCTTAAAAAAGAACTCGAACAACTCACCCAACTCAACCAACAACTCAGCCAGGATGCGCACAATCTCACCTCCGCGCTCAAAGGACAAAACAAGATGCAAGGCGATTGGGGTGAGATGCAACTAGAGACGCTGCTCGAAAAATCTGGCCTTCAAAAGGGCATTCACTTTCTTTCTCAGGCTACTTTCCGGGATGAG
>JANMME010000216.1:0-2712 GCA_031373015.1 Saprospiraceae bacterium | reverse complement strand
ACGCTCAACCTTACATTCCCGGGATCGGGCCTTGCCTGTGATACGCTGGCGACTTACACCCTGATCTTGAAACCGCAGGTTTCGATCAACGAGAACATCGGGCTTTGCCCCGGTGAAACCGTCTCGCTCCACGGACAAAACTATGCCGCCCCGGCAACGGTCGACCTCACATTGCCCGGCTTGGGCGGCGCGTGCGACACCCTGGCGACTTATGAATTGACCTTGAAGCCACAGGTCTCCTTCGAAGCATTCATCGACTATTGCCCCGGCGAAACGATTTGGATACATGGACAAACCTATGCCGGTCCGGGTGTCCTCGATTTGGTATTTCCTGGCTCAGGCGATGAATGTGATACCTTAGCAGTGTATTATTTGACCTTGAAATCGCAAGTTAAGATCAACGAAAATATCGGACTCTGCCCCGGTGAAACGATCTCGCTTGGCGGTCAAAACTATACCGCCCCCGCTACGGTCAACCTGACATTTGCAGGCTCCAGCGACGAGTGTGACACTTTGGCAACTTACCAGCTTAGCCTGAAACCACAACCCACCCTGAGCCAAATCATTGAGTTCTGCCCCGGTGAAACGGTCACGCTGGGCGGCACAGGGTACACACAGCCCACTACCGTCGTACTCACTTTGCCTGCCACCATTGGTTGCGACACCATTGCCACTTACACCCTCAAACATCTCACGCCTGCGCCTTCCAACGTGAGCATCGCCTGCCCTGCCAATGTGAGCGTGATCACCCCGCCAGGCACAGGGCCCGTTGTGGTGACTTATCCCGACCCCGTGGCAGCGACCGACTGCCCTTGCCCAGGACTGAGGCTTAGTCTCACGGCTGGCCTGCCCTCTGGCAGCCTGTTCCCGCCCACAAGCACCCAGGTTTGCTGGCGAGCGGCTGATAGTTGTGGCCAAACGGCTTCCTGTTGCTTTGTCGTCACGGTGCGCGAGGAAGCCCCCTGCGATGTGAAGACCATTGGTTGTATGAAATATGAGCTGCTCAGCATCACGGCAGACGCTGCGAAAAACCGGACTTACCGGATCCGGGCCACGAATTTCTGCGCCAACAAGTTGACTTATACGGCCATACAAGTCCCCGACGGCCTGATCGCCATGAGCCCCGCCAACAACTCGATCTACACGGCGCCGACTTCTGGCCGGGAATACCTGGTGCGCAGCCCCAACTACTCGCCGACCTATTCGATACGCTTCAAGTCTACCACCGACAGCATTTCCAACGGCGAGTTCGATGTGTTCCGCTACACCCTGCCAGCCCAGGCGGACGTGACCTTTATCCACATCGTGTCGCGTTTGGAGCCACAGGTCTACTACGAGGCACACCTCAACACCTTCAATTGCCCGATCGGCGTAACACCTCCAGGCGGCGGAAAACCCGGGGACGAGCGGGCGGAATTTGAGTTGAAGCCGGAAGGCCTCCTGCTGTTCCCCAACCCAACGAGCGGGGATCTGTATGCCGACCTGTCGTTTTGGGCTGGGCTGGAATTGCAGTTGAGTGTTTTGGACAGCCGTGGGCAAAGAGTGCTGCGGCGCTGGGTTTCGGCAAGCACGGAACACCAATCGCTCGGGCTGTCGGAGAACTTGCCGAACGGGCTTTATTTCCTGGAGATCATCACGCCGAAAGGGGAAAGACAGATGGCGCAGTTTGTGCGGGTAGGGGAGTAAAATGAATGAAGGGTTAACATGAGTCATCCCGAATTTTTTAAACGTCCCAGCGGGACGGAATCTTGGTAGAAAACAGATGAAAAGGTGGTTGGCGTGCCGTAGGTACGCTTATGCATCGAAAACAACATTTCTACAAAGATTCCGTCCCGCTGGGACGTATTAAACTCAAAATTCGGGATGACTCATATTAATTTGTGTACTTGCTAAAATTCGAGAGATCAGGTTTTGAATGTACCTTCGCATATCAAAAATGCTAACGCCATGATAGACAAAGATGTAATAGCCAAAGCAGTGAAAGAGCAACTCCAACAGCTCTACGGCGACCGCTTGGCCAAGGTCATTCTCTACGGCTCGTATGCGCGCGGCGACTTCCATGAGGAATCGGACATTGATTTTTTGGTAGTGCTGAAGGATGAGGAGATAAATAAGGGAAAAGAAATTTTACAGTTAAGCCATGCACTTTCTCCGCTGAATCTTGCCTACGGCATCATTATTTCCAAGCACCCTACTACCGTTGAAGAATATCAAAATTCCCCTTTCATGTATTACCAAAACGTGCGTCGAGAAGGCGTTGAAATATGAGTGTCCCCATAGAAAAGATCATTGCAAGGGCAGAAGACACGTTGTCAGACGCCACGTTTACCTTTGAAAATGAGCGCTTTGAAGTTTGCGTTAACCGAGCATACTATGCCGTCTTTTATTGCATCACGGCTTTGTTAGAAGCCAAACAGGTTTATGCCAAAACACACCAAGGCTCGCACAACAAGTTCAATGAACTTTACCTGAAAACAGCATTGATGCCCCAAACTTTAAACGATTCTTTAGATACTGTTTTTTCCCTGCGGCAAGCGGGAGATTATGACTTTCGAATTGAGATTACCGAACTGGAGGCACAGGCCGCCATCTACCACGCCCGCATTTTCCTCGCCGCCACGCGGGCTTACTTTGAGGCCGAACGCTGATTTGCCTGATGCCTGAAAGCTGGGGCGAGAATTTTTTGGGATGCTATCACGTTAATTCTTTTTC
>JANMME010000201.1:0-2422 GCA_031373015.1 Saprospiraceae bacterium | reverse complement strand
AGAAATTGGGTGCAACTGCGGGTGGGGGGCCCGTTGGTACGCTAACCCACCCCCCATGATATCTTACCTCCGGAACCCCAACCCTCGAAATCAACATTTCTACCAAGATTTCGTCCCGCTGGGACGAGGCAACCTAAAATTTGGGATGACCCAAATTGGTTGTTTATCTAAAACTTGAAAAAACACCCCTCATAAACGCTTTCAAGTTTTCAAAATCACCCTTTAAAAGATATAAAAAAGCATTTTTGGGCAAAGTCACAAAAAACAAAAAAACGAAAAACACAGCCAGCCGCCAGCCGCTAAAGTTACGGCGCATGAACAGAATCCTGTTTTGCGTGAGGTAGTAGGTTTTGGTCGTGCCCATTTTTCCGAGGGTGAGGCTTTCCTTGTGCCAAACACGGGCACGAGGCTCCACCCAAACTTCAAAACCCGCCCGCCGGATGCGTTCGCACCAATCCAATTCTTCATAGTACAGGAAAAAACCTTCCCACATCGGTCCGACCTGATCCAGCACCTTTCGAGGAAGCATCATAGCAGCGCCGTGGGTATATGCGGTGCGGCCAGGCTTGGCAAACTGCCCAAGGTCCATTTCTCGCTCGCCTATGGTTCGGTTCCGCCCCGTGAAAGATGAAACAGGGGTCATGCCCGCGTATTGGATGGTATAGGGTGGACGGTAAATGGTAGTAGATGGTCGTGTGATAGGGAAATAGCAGATAAGCGGGCTCACTATGCCGATATTCGGCTGATCCTCAAAAAGTTGCAGCAGGCGTTCGATAGAGCCGGGCTCTATCTCAGCATCATTGTTGACAAAATAAAGGTACTCGCCGCAGGCTTGTGGAAGCGCGAGGTTGTTGCCGCCAGCAAAGCCCAGGTTTTGCTCGCTGCGGATAAATTTTACCTCTGGGTATTGGGCCTGAAAAATCGAAGCGGGGTTTTCCCGACTGGCATTGTCCACCACTATGACTTCTAAATCTTGATAGCCCTGCCGCCGTATGCTGTCGAGCAAGGCGCAAGTTGTGGCCGTTTCGTTGTAATTGACCGTGATGATGGAAACCTTCATACATCCTCTTTTTGTACGAATACAAAGAAGGTTTTGAGCGCAATTTTGAGGTCGGCCAACACGGAATATTTTGCTTGCGAATAGGTAATATCAAGGCCAATGCGCTCCTCGGCGGTCATGTCTGGACGGCCTCGTTTGGAAATTTGCCAGAGTCCGGTGATGCCTGCCGGGGCCAGAAAACGGGCGCTCCACTCATCGCGGGTAAGCGTTTCGGCTTCGTAAATGGGTAGCGGGCGGTTGCCAACAAGCGACATGTCGCCCCGCAAAACGTTGATGAGTTGCGGCAATTCGTCAATACTGTATTTCCGGATAAACCGTCCAACAGGGGTAATGCGGGGGTCTCGAGCAATTTTGACAAAAATAGGCTTGCCACTGGCCGTTCCATTTTGATATTGGTTGAGGTGGTGCATTCCTGTCAATTGTTCCTCTGCCCCCTGGTACATCGAACGGAATTTGAAGAACTCAAAAACCTGATATCCTGAGCCCACCCGTTTTGACTTATACACCACAGGGCCTTTTGATTCGAGCCATATAGCCAACATGACCGGCAGCCAAATCCAAGCGGTAAACACAATGCCAAGTGCGGCACCCACAATATCAAAAATGCGTTTCGCTAACGGAATACGAAACCGAAAGATCTCGGGCTTTACCCGATTGGATGCTTCTATAACCCTGGTTTTGAACTGGTTGAGGAATTCCAACCTATTCTCCAGCATCGGCCAGTCAACCGGAACGGTGTAGCAATCGTCCACGCCATTGGCAGCGAGGGCGGTTTTATTGGCGGGTTTCCCTTTTTGCGTAAATACCACCAGTGGCACAGAGCAGAGGTCAGGGTGGGCAGCCATTTGTTGCGCCAAGCGATAATGGTCGCCAATGAGCCAGTCCAATTCGCACAAAACTGCATAAGGCAGGTTGTAGGTGGCGAGATCCCCCACCCGTTTTCCCAGCCATAAAAAAGCGAGAAAACTGTTGTTTTCCAGGGCGTATTGGTATTCTGTGCTCTGATAGGGAAAGCTGCTGATGCTTCCATCAAAACCTTTGTCAAAGCCCACAAAAAGCAATTCTTTCGCCGTAGCGAGCTTGTAATCGGAGGTGTGCGGGTTGGGATGCATGATTAAAATTAAGCGAATCGGTGTTTGTTTTGCTTGTCCCCGTCTATCAGCCCACGATGTCCATCAGACGGTCTTGAAGCTGGGTTGGGCTGAAAGGCTTGGCGAAGTACCCGTAAGCCCCGAGCATCTTGAATCGCTGCTCTTCGTCGGCATCTTCGGGGCTGCCGCTGCCCAATACGACCACCGGGATATCGGCCCAAAGGCCACTGCACCGAAGGTTGAAGAGCAGTGCTGCGCCATCAAGCACTGG
>JANMME010000692.1:0-4327 GCA_031373015.1 Saprospiraceae bacterium | reverse complement strand
CACTTACAGGCACTCAAAAGGGCAAATACTCGGGGTACGCGCACTTGATGCGGACGGGTCTCGTCAAGATGACAAGGCTTGGCCACTCAAGTAGGTAAGAAAAGATGCCGACAAGCACTTGACAATCAATCGCTTTTCTGTGCATACCGTAGGGTCTTACGACCCCGCACCCAAAGTTATTCCGGCCTGTGAGAAAACCGTAGCCGCCACACCGCTGCTACCAATAGCACCCCAGCCGCTCCAAACCCCAAACGGCTTTCCACCACCCAGCCCATTTCCCACATCCGCAGGCTAAAAAACGCCAGGCCAATGGCCAGCACCGCGAAAATGAGTTGTCTAATGGCTTGTGTCAATTTTTTTGCTCCGACTTCCAGATCCGGCGTACGCACTTCCAGTTCGCCGGAGCGGACTTTGCGCAATGTTTTTTGCAATTCGTCTGGCAACGCCAACAGATTGGTCAAAGTGCTTTTAAGCAACTCGCGGACGTATCCGAGCGGACCACCTTTATCTTGCAAGAGGTATTTTTGGGCAAATGGTCGCACGGTTTCCAGCGGGTTGTAAGTCGGATCAAGCGTGTTGGAAATACCCAATAACAAGGTTATGGTCCGGTTGAGCAGCACATATTCTTTGGGCACTTGCACCGTGCCAGCAATGCCCCGAAATCCTATGTCGCGTATCAGATCCATCAAACTGTTATTGAACGGATTGACCTGAATGTTGCGAAAATCCAGGCCCTCAAACTGGATCTCATTTTGCAAAAAATTGCGCAATGCGGCGATCATCTTCTTGGCCATGCGCTCGGCATCCGGCCCTTCCGCCAAAAAACCCATCGTGCGGCAGGCCTCCACCATGCCCTCCGTGTCGTTTTTTACCGTTGCCTCAATGAGTTGTGTGATGCCCTCCCTGATTTGTGGCGACAAGCTGGCTGTTGCCCCAAAATCGAGCAACGTCAGGTGGCCGTTTTTTGACACCAGAATATTCCCTGGATGCGGGTCTGCGTGGTAAAAACCGTCCTTGAATACCATTCGACACCAAACACGCAGAAGCCTGGCGGCCAAAGCGCGGCGGTCAACTCCCCAGGCATCGAGTTGGGCCAAGTCTGAAATTTTTGCGCCCAAGCATAGTCGTGTGGTCATCACCCGACCAGTGGAATATCCCACAAATACTTCTGGAATGGCCACTTCCGGTTCGTCGGCGAGGTTTTGTCGGATGATTTCCATGGCCCGGATTTCATTGGCAAAATCCATTTCTTCCTCGATCATTTGCCGGATTTGGGTGTAGAGATACTCCATGCCACGTATGTCTACGATCCACGTATAAATCCGGACCAGCCGCTGAATGATGGCCAGGTCAACCTGCGCAATGGTTTCAATACCAAAGTGTTGCACTTTCACCACCACCTCTGTGCCATCCAGCAAGGCAGCACTATGCGCCTGCCCAATGGAGGCTGTAGCGATGGGCATTTCATCAAATCGGCTGAACAATTCCTCGGGCGTTTTGCCCAATTCCTCCAGAATGCGCTGCCGCACTTCAGGGTACGGGCGCGCGGGCAAACGGTCTTGCAACGCCTCCAGCGGTCGCTGAAATTCCTCCGGCAAAAAGTTGGACATCACGGAGAGCAACTGCCCCATTTTAATAAACAGCCCTTCCAGCTCAAGTATGGCCGTTTTTACCCTTTCCGCATTGCTGACGTGCAAGGCAGAGATGCGCCCTTCGTACCATCGGCGGCCCATAAAACGACGGCGAAAAGACAACCAAAAATAACTGAAATAAACGGCAAAAGCGACCCAGTAGGCTTTGCGTATACGACGAGATGGGTTGACAATCATATAATTAGTAATGGAAAAGGCAGCAAGTTATCCTTGTTTCAAGCACCAAAACAGGGCAATGGCATGGATGGTTTTAAAGCAGTAATCACTTGGGGTTCTTTTGACATGAGGTGATTTTGCATAAAAAGTAAAATATTTTTAGCCTTGCCTAAAAATAAAAAATACCTTTGCTAAAATTTTGACAAAGCACCCAATTACATCAAGCCGCTGAACATCCCCGAATAAACAAATCTTCAAATCAACACTCCCACCATGAACGCTCTCCTCACCACCTCCGCCGAAGAAAATTACCTAAAAGCCATCTTCAAGATCGCTGAAAAAGAACCCGGCGCTGTGCTCACCAATGCGCTGGCCGCTGAAATGGGCACCTCGGCGGCCTCTGCCACCGATATGCTCAAACGGCTGAGTGACAAGCAATTGGTCGCCTACGAAAAATATCGCGGCGTCACGCTTAGCGAAACGGGCAACCGCCTCGCTACCGCCCTCATCCGCAAACACCGGCTCTGGGAAGTTTTTCTGGTGGACAAACTCGGTTTTGCCTGGGACGAGGTACACGACTTCGCCGAACAACTCGAACACATCCAGGGCGAAAGCCTAACCGAACGGCTCGACAGTTTTCTCGGCCACCCCCGCTTCGACCCCCACGGTGATCCCATCCCCGATGCGCAGGGTCAATGGATGCGACGCCCCCAAACCCGGCTTCTCACCCTCAGCCCCGGTCAGCGCGGTATCGTGACGGGTGTGGACGACCATTCCCCTACCTTCCTTCAATACCTCGCCGAACTCGGGCTAAGCCTCGGGGCAGAACTCGAAGTATTGGGGCGCACGGCTTACGACCAATCCGCCAAAGTCCGCATCGGCGAGCACGAAACTGTGCTGAGCGAGAAGGTGGGGCAAAACCTTTTTGTGCGAATCATCTAACTCCAAAGCATTGATAATCATCGGATAGTATGGAAAAGAAACAGCCGATTACTCCACCCACAAATAACGAACGACCCGGCGCCCAATCGCTTTCAGAAGTGCACAGCACCGTCGAAACCAACGTAAAAGGCAATACTTTCAAACGCCTTTTTGCCTTCATGGGCCCGGCCTATCTGGTAAGTGTGGGCTACATGGATCCCGGCAACTGGGCCACCGACCTCGCAGGGGGGAGTCGTTTTGGATATGCGTTGTTGTGGGTATTGCTCATGTCTAACCTGATCGCATTGCTCTTGCAAAGTATGTGCGCCCGGCTGGGCGTAGTGGCGCAGCGCGACCTGGCACAAGCGAGCCGTGAGCTTTACCACCCTGCCGCCAATATTTTCAACTACATACTGGCAGAGATCGCCATTGCCGCCTGCGACCTGGCTGAAGTGGTGGGCATGGCCATTGGTTTGCAACTGCTCTTTGGCATACCGCTGTGGTGGGGTATGGCTATTAGCGTATTGGATGCTTTTGTGATTTTATTCCTTATGCAATTGGGTATCAGAAGGTTAGAAGCCTTTATCCTCGGATTGGTGCTGATTATCGGCGGCACTTTTGCGGTACAAATGCTGCTCGCAAAGCCCGATTTGGGCGAAGTAGTGGTAGGCTTTGTGCCCAGTATTCCAAATACAGAGGCTTTGTTCATCGCCATCGGCATCATAGGCGCTACGGTGATGCCGCACAATTTGTACCTCCACTCCGCTTTGGTGCAATCGCGAAAAGTGTTACGCACGGTGGAGGGAATCAAACGGGCCATCAAGTACAATATCATTGATTCAGCCATTGCGCTCAATCTTGCGTTGTTTGTCAACGCGGCTATTTTGATCCTCGCAGCAGCCGTTTTTTACAAAAACGGGTACAATGGTGTGTCAGAGATACAGGATGCGCACCGATTGCTCGAACCGCTTTTGGGCAAAAGTTATGCCCCTGCTTTATTCGCCATAGCGCTTATCGCGGCAGGTCAAAGCAGCACAGTCACGGGAACGCTAGCTGGACAAATCGTGATGGAAGGTTACCTTGACTTGCGCATCGCGCCTTGGCTCAGGCGCATCATCACGCGTTTGCTCGCAGTGGTACCGGCCATTTTAGTGGTTACGATCCTGGGAGAAAATGCCACAGGCGATATGTTGGTCATGAGTCAGGTTATCCTGAGCATGCAGTTGGGTTTTGCCATTATTCCCCTGCTCCATTATGTCAGCGACAAACGGCGCATGGGGCAATTCGCCATCGGCCCCTGGGCAAAATTGGGTGGCTGGGTGAGCGCAGCGATTATTGTGTCGCTCAACGTTTGGCTCGTGGGCGAAACCGTGATGGACTGGGCCGAAGGTGGACATTGGGTGGTGCAATTTCTCGTCATCCCTATCCTTTTGTTTTCTTTAGGGATGCTGTTTTACATCACCTTGAAACCCATTGTGGCCAAGCGTCTGCCGCATACAAAAACCTACCTGCCCCACGGTTCATTCAACGGAATTGACGCGCTTGTAGCACCTGATTATCAAAAGATTGCCATCGCGCTCGACTTTTCAGAAGCCGAC
>JANMME010000147.1:0-2722 GCA_031373015.1 Saprospiraceae bacterium | reverse complement strand
ATGCCTGCTTATCCGCATCTCTTGGAGGACAAACTTGACTTGAGCGATTTGCCTGCGAAAATCACTGCACTGCGCAAACTCGGTACGCCATATTCCAAGGATTTTGAAAAATACGCGATCGGAAACGCTCAAGAGCAGGCGCAAAAAATTGCAAGAAACCTTGCTGGTCAAGGTGTGAAAGATCAGAACATAGAGGACAAAGAGATCGTGGCCATCATCGCTTATTTGCAACGACTTGGCACAGATATAAAAGTGATGAAGTGATGAAGTGATGAAGTGATTCACCAATCACTTCATCACTTCATCACCTCATCAACTCATCACTTCATAAAAAATGTACAAATACTTGCTCGAATCGGTAGACGGTATCCAGTGGTTTGGGATTGGGTCGCTGCTGATCTTCTTCTCTACGTTCTGCTTTGCGGCTATCCGCGCCTTTCTGTCCAAAAAAGAGGATATGGATCGCATGGCGAATATGCCGCTGGAGGACTAGTTTTTTACTACTGCTCCTTGCTTGCTACACCCCGGAGGTTTTCGAAAACCTCCGGGGTGTAGCAAGCAAGAAGCAGCGAAAAATTCTATTAAACATGACATCGAAAAAATATCTGCCAACGCTTTTACTGCTCTTCACCAGCCTAGCTATGACTTGGGGGCAAGCCGTGACGACCGCGGCCCCGGCTACCAAGGTGGACGGGTTTTCAAACATCATGACAACGGCATTCTTGATTATAGCAGTGCTGTTGTTTATATTCGTAATCGCCATAGTTGTGCGTACCAACGCCATGCTGGCCAAACACCTGATTCGGCTCGAGTCGGAAAAGCAGGGGATCTCCATGCCCGTTGAATCTACTGAGATGCAGCCAATCGAGGAAGATTTTTTCACTCGGTTGCGCAAAAAATACTGGGAAAACCCCGTGCCGCTGGAAAAGGAAGGAGACATCACGCTCGGCCACAACTACGATGGCATCCGCGAACTGGACAATCACTTGCCGCCTTGGTGGGTCAACATGTTCATTCTCACCATCATCTGGGCCGTCGGCTACATGTGGTACTACCACTGGGGAGGAAACGGTATGAACCAGGCAGAGGAGTACAAATCAGAGATGGAGATGGCCAAAAAAGACATGGCCATTGCGCTGGCTGGCAAAGCAGTAGAGGTAGACGAATCCAGTGTAACCGCAATAACTGATGCCACATCGCTGAGCGAAGGCGAGTTGACCTATAAGAGCGTGTGCGCCGCTTGTCACGGCCCAAAAGGCGAAGGCTTGGTTGGCCCGAACTTCACCGATGAGTATTGGATTCACGGCGGTGGCATCAAAGATTTGTTCAAGACCATCAAGTACGGTGTGCCTGATAAAGGGATGATTGCTTGGTCAGCACAATTGAAACCTACTGACATTCAGAAAGTTGCAAGTTATATCCTGACCTTGAAAGGCACTAATCCGCCCAACCAGAAAGCCCCACAGGGGACGATTTGGAAGGGAGATGCCGCAGTGCAAGATTCGACGAGTGCTAAGTAGGGAAGGCCTAAAAGTGCAAGCCGTAGGGGTTGCGTCAAAAGGTATTTCTTAGATTTTTGCGAGAAACAATGTTTTGCGCTTTGGTCAATTGAATCCTATAAGGTTTTTAAAACCTTATAGGATTTTATGAGAATAAAAATATAATTCCGCGAGAGATTTTCAACCAGGAACTTTTGACACGGCTCCTATAAAAAGGAGATGGCTATGAACCAAGATTTTCTCAACAACGTCATCGAAGACAGCGAAGAATACCGCGATCACCTAGCTACGGTGGACGCGCGGGGTAAGCGTATCTGGCTTTATCCAAAAAAGCCGTCTGGGCGTTATTACAAGTGGCGTACATGGGTGAGCGTGGCATTTCTTGCAGTTTTTATTGCAATGCCCTTCATCAAAGTGGGCGGCGAGCAATTCCTGTTGTTCAATGTGTTGGAGCGGAAATTCGTACTGTTTGGGCTGCTGTTTACCCCGCAAGATTTCCACTTGTTTGTGCTGGCGATGCTGACGTTTATCGTGTTCATTATTTTGTTCACGGTGGTGTTCGGACGGCTGTTTTGCGGTTGGGTGTGCCCGCAAACGGTATTCATGGAAATGATCTTCCGAAAAATAGAATACTGGATAGAGGGCGATGCGGGCGAGCAACGAAAACTGGCGCTTTCTCCTTGGACGGCCACCAAAATTCGCAAAAAAATCCTGAAGCACTCCATTATTTACGGTCTGGCACTGCTGTTTACCAATTTCTTTCTCGCTTACTTGATTGGAATGGAGGAGGTGCTGAAAATCGTCCGAGAGCCTGTCCATCAGCATTGGGGCGGTTTTGCTGCGATGTTGATTTTTAGTGGCGCTTTTTACAGTGTGTTTGCAGTGTTGAGGGAGCAAGTTTGCACCACCATTTGCCCTTATGGCCGCCTCCAAAGTGTACTCTTGGTAAAAGATTCCATTGTGGTCGCTTACGACCATGTACGCGGGGAGCCGCGCACCAAATTGAAAAAGGAAAAGTCGGCCGGGAGCCCCCACTCTGTTGAATATCGTGACCCTGTGGATCAAATCCAATCGGCGGTCGCTGCTGCGCCGTCCAACGTCCCCCCTCCTTCGGCAAGCATTTGGCGGTTAAAAAGTCAAACGTCCAAAGCAGGCGATTGTATAGACTGCAATCTCTGCGTAGCAGTCTGTCCAACGGGTATTGACATCCGCAACGGCACCCA
>JANMME010000146.1:0-2770 GCA_031373015.1 Saprospiraceae bacterium | reverse complement strand
TTACAGCGGTACATCGCTCTTTGGGTAGGGATTACCAGTCTATCTATGGAAACCCTTTTGCTGAATCTTCTGGTGCGAGCAATGAGCAAGGGCTTTACCTCGGCGCAGACATCCGTTGGATAAGGCGTTGGCAGATAAATCTTTACGCCGATGTATGGCGGCATCCATGGCTGCGATTTGGGGTAGACGCACCTTCTAATGGCCGCGAATACCTCGCCCGCGTGTTGTGGACAAAGAGTCGCAATTTTTCAGTGTATGCCCTCTGGCAATTGGAGACCAAACAGCGCAACGATGATTTGGAAAAGCCCTTCGGCCTCGTCAATGCTCAACGAAACCGGCTGCGGCTGCATTCCATTTACAAAGTCAGCAAACCCATCGAATTGCGCAGCCGTATGGAATGGACGAGGTACCAAATTGGTGAAAATGATCCAACGCTAGGTTTTATTGCCTACCAGGAGGCGGTAGTGAAACCGCTTGGCAGCCCCGTTTCGGCATCGCTTAGATACGCCGTTTTTGATACAGAGGACTACGATTCAAGGGTTTATGCCTTTGAAGCAGACCTTTTTTCGGCGGTTTCTATTCCCGCCTTTTCTGGACGTGGCACACGTTGGTACGTCAATTTGCATTGGCGGGTAAATCGTTGGCTGCGGCTGGATGCTCGTATGGAGGAAACCAACACACGCCAAGCCGTGACAGATTCAGGAACAACGGGAAAGGAAAGGGTGTGGAAAGTACAGGCCCGGGTGAAGTGGTGATATTTGGAAATTGAGATATTTGGATATTTTCCCTAATATCTCAATATCTCAATATCTCAATATCTCAATATCTCAATATCCTTCAATTCACCGCTTCCACCCCCAATATTTCAGGGATTTTGCTCTGAATGGCCTCCTGAATGCCCGCGCGGAGCGTCATTCCCGACATGGAGCAGGATTCGCACATCCCCATCCAGCGGATTTTGACGTGCATATCATCAGTGATTTCAACAAGTTCCACGTCGCCACCATCCACCCGAAGGTGCGGGCGCACGGTCTCGAGGGCGGCTTCTACTCTTTCATTTAGTTTTTTTTTGTCGGCGATGGCTGTCATTATTGCAGTATTTGAGGCAAAAGTAGTAAAACTATAACTAGCTATCAGCAAAAGTCCTTCATCGGTACTAAAACAGGCGAATGCCGTAAAAAGCACATGAGTCACTCCGAAAATTCGAAATGACTCATGTGTAGTATTAAGTTCTCTTAAGCAGGCTTTTTCTAGTTCCCGGTCTTTTTCTCTCGTTTCTCGACCTTTTCAATAATAATGCTCGTTGGCCCAGCCGTTATCTTGAATTCGGTGCGACGATTTAGCTGATGCTCCTCCTCGGTGCATTCCACTCCATTCGTGCATTTATTCTGGAGTTTCGTCTCTCCATATCCTTTTGCCACAATGCGGTCGGCTGCAATGCCTTTTGCTACGATCCATGCCACTGCACTGTTGGCGCGGCGTTGGGACAGGTCTTCATTATAGGCATCGTTGCCCCGGGAGTCGGTGTGCGATGAAAGTTCGATTTTCATCTCGGGGTACTTTTTCATCAGATCTACCACGCTTTGCAGATCGGGCTCTGCATCTGGCCGAATATTGTCCTTGTCGTAATCGTACAAAATATTGTCGAGTCGGATGGGTTCATTGATGCGAAGCGTATCATACTCTGGTTCGCGCTTGATGAGCCGCAGGGTGAGTTTTTTCTCGATGCTCGTACTTTTTTTGATGCCCAAGGTATTGAAAACCACGGTGTCGGGCTTGTAGCCTTCGGCGTTGGCAACGACCATATAGGATTTTTCAGGCTGCAGGGTGAAGGGGAAATCGTTGGCTGCGAGGTTGCTCTTCTCGTCCACATTGGCCGCTTTTTTCTCCGTCACGTCTAGCATAGTAACGACGCAGCCTTTGAGCGGCTGGTTTTCTTTTTCTCCCTTGCGCCTGAGTCGGAAGGTTTTTGCCAGTAATTCTACCTTAATTCGCTCAATTTCCCATGCATAAATGTCGTCGCAGCAGGTTTTGCTTTTGAGGCTGTTAGGTCCGGGGCGGTTGCTGACCACAAAACCTTCCATGCCATCATTGGAACGGGTGTAGTGCATGTCGTCCAGACTGGTGTTGATGCCAAGCGGCATCATTTTGGGTTCACTCCAGACAGCGCCATTCCACTGTGTTTCAAAGACATCGTAGCCGCCGATAGTAGGGCGGCCATTGCTGCTGAACCACAATTTGCCGTCCTGGTAGAAAGGTGAAGATTCATCGCCCGGAGTGTTCACCACATCGCCCAGGTTGACAGGAAGCCCAAACACGCCTTCGGTCTGTTTGGGTGCATAGTATAGGTCGTAACCTCCTTTTCCTCCGGGCATGTTGGCGACGAAAAAGAGCACTTTTTCGCCAAAAAGTTCGCCCTCGCAAGGGTGCTTGGCTATAAAATCGCCGTTCACACCAGTCGCTTCGTTGGCACCGCCCCAGCCGTCTGAACCTTTTTGCGAAACATAGATCTTGCTTTCGGCGAGATCCTGACCTTTTTCTACCAGTTGTGCCCGCGTGAAGTACATGGTTTTGCCATCGGGTGTAATGCTTACATTGCCTTGATGCCAGCCTTCGCGGTTTATTTGAGTGCCCAGGGGCTCTGGTTCTCCAAATTCTGCCCCTGATTTACTGCTGGTGTACACTTTGGTGTACCAGTCGCCCTCCTTCCCGTTAAGTACGATCACCTCTTTGGAGCGCATGGAGGTGAAATAAAGTTCGCCAGAGTTAT
>JANMME010000687.1:0-7044 GCA_031373015.1 Saprospiraceae bacterium | reverse complement strand
ATTTTTCGCAAACCGCTTTCCGTCGGTATAAAATCATACCAATGAAATACGCTTTATCACTCCTCTTCGCCATCGCCTTCCTATCATTGAATGCGCAAAACAACGGGCACAATCTTCCCCAGGCCACTTTCTTCGACCCTGAGCGCGATCCCGTGGCCCTTCGCAGCGACACCTCGCTCCAATTATTGGTGAGTGAATATGTGCTGCTCAAATCAGCCAAGACCCGAATGGGACAAGACTGCCAGATCTTGAAAACCTACAAAAACAAGTCGCCCAACGGGGTTGAAAGCCTTCTTTTCGAAGGGGTTTATTTGACCAAAAACCGGCAGCGATTCACGCTCTGCGTACCCTTGACACCCGATGCCCAGGGACGGTTTTATTATGTTTCAGCCCAGGCCTTGGTGTGCTCTGCCCCTGGCTGCAACAACTGTAGCATCGCGAACGGCAACTGCGTTGGCTGCTGTTCTAGTGGCAACGGGAACTCGGTTTCCTTTCCCTCCCCGCTATTGAAAGTGCAAACAAATCTGGAAGACTAACACGATGAGAACAATCCTGTCCTTTTGCCTGTGCATCTTCTCCTGCCAGTGCTTCGCACAGCAATTGGCAGCTCCTGAAGATGAATATTTTGATCCTTTACGCGATCCCGTAGTCGGTTTGGTGAATGGCCGCTTGCGCTGCGTAGTGAGCGAAGAGGTGCTCGTTCGCTCCGTATCTGTCAAATTCCCCAGAGTGGGAGCGGTCGAGAGGCTGGATTGCCAATCCATAGAAGGCTATTGGTGGCTCACGCTCGAAAGCCGGCATTCGGAAGACATGGAACAATCCGTGTTCCTGGCCCTGCGGCTCAAGCCTGACAAGGACGGCAACTATTTTGCCGACTCCTATTGGACAGCCTGCACGGGCGAAGGCTGCGGCGGCTGCGATTTTAAACTGCAAATGGATGGCTGCTTTTGCCGCTTCGACAAGCCCGGCGAGCCCGGCACCCCCGGCGCCTGCTACCAAACCACCAGCGATGAGCCGCTTTTGGTGAAAGTGCCCTTGAAAAAGTAGACATTGGGCTATTGGACGTTAGACCGTTGGTCGTTAAAGGGTAAAGCCCATTTTCAAAATAATTAACCCATTCAACCATGTTAAAATCTGCACATGATATAAAAATCCTCGCCTCTGTCGAGCTCGGCAACCCTGCTGCCCGTTGCGCACATTTTGGCATTTGCTCTGTCGCAGTGCTGTCGCCAAAACAATGGGCCGTTTTCAAGCCTCGGCATATTCGCCATTTAAAGGCCATGCTTTCGGTGACTGCTGATGGTTGTCTCCGTTTTGAATTCCCGCTGGATGGCATGCGAACTGACACCCGGGCCCAGTTTTTTCCGCCGGAAGGGTTTAGGGTGGATTCGGGCAGTGTGTTGCCTCGCGTCATTGCTACAATACTTCAACTTCAGAAAGGTGCAGAGACGGTACCTGGCATGTATGCTTTTAGGCTGTCGGCTGGTGGATTGGTGCTTGAATTGTCGCTTTCGGCAAGCAGGCATGTTATGGCTACTGTCTGAAAGATCAAGGGGTAATCTAATGCCTGGTAGTTAACCTGCGATAAATCTATCCTGCGATGTTTTTGTCGCACGAAAAAAATATCGCAGTAAAGACCCCTGCTTTGTGCTTTCATGCCCTTCGCCATACATTCGCTGCGCAATCCACCACACAGCATGAACCAAGACAAAATCCTAGTCGTAGGCGCAGGCGGCCAAATTGGCGCCGTGCTCACCGACGCGCTCCGCGAAGCCCATGGCACCGACAACGTTATCGCCACCGACCTCCGTCCTCTCGAAAACCAAAGCGGCCCTTCTGAAATCCTCGACGCGCTCGACGGCAACGCGCTCGCGGAACTCGTAAAAAAATACCGCGCTACCCAGATTTACCACCTCGCGGCCATCCTCTCTGCCACGGGCGAAAAGAACCCCATGTGGGCCTGGGATGTGAATATGCGCAGCCTGTTCAATGTGCTGGAAGTCAGTCGGGAAAACCAATTGTCAAAAGTGTATTTCCCTTCGTCCATCGCGGTCTTTGGCCTCCAAGCTGCGCCCGCAATGACGCCGCAATACACGGTTTTGATCCCCGAAACGGTGTATGGCATCAGCAAAGTGGCGGGCGAAAACTGGGCGAACTATTACTACCGCCGTTACGGACTGGATGTGCGCTCCCTGCGCTACCCCGGCATCATCGGCTACCAAAGCATGCCGGGCGGCGGCACCACGGATTATGCCGTGGACATTTATCACTATGCCGTGCAGGGCAAAGCCTACGAGTGTTTTCTTCGTGCCGATACGCCCCTGCCGATGTTATATATGCCCGATGCCATCCGCGCCACGCTCCAACTGATGGAGGCGCCAGCCAACAATCTAACAGTGCGCACGAGTTACAACCTGGCAGGCATGACTTTCAATCCCGGAGAAATCACCGCCAGCATTCAAAAGGAAGTCCCGGATTTCAGGGTCACTTACAAGCCTGATTTCCGCCAGGCCATTGCAGATTCCTGGCCGGCTTCGATTGACGATTCTGCGGCGCGGAAGGACTGGGGCTGGAAACCGGAGTTTAACCTGGACGCAATGACGAGGGATATGTTGTTGCATTTGGGGGAGCAGTATCGTGGGCTTCCCTTATTCTCATGAAGGTTTGTTGCTATGAAGTTTCCGCAAAACAAAACGCCCCAAAATTTGCCGGAGGGCTAAATGGATAAGCAACATTGTCAAAAAAATCAACCATAATATCCAGTTTTCCCAGTGGAACGTTGCAATGGAAAGACTGGCCCATCCTGCCGCTCTAAAGATGGCGACTGAAGAAATTGCCAATGTTTCAAGCCATGAAAAACGGTTGGAAGTTTCGAGGGTAAGGGATTGGGTTATCTCCCAATTTTGGTCGCTTGCGAAAACCGTGGCGGTGAAACCATCTTTGATAAGAAGGTATTTCATCGAACTGGGCGTAGAAATGATTTTCCAAAACAAGCCCGGGGAGTACAATTGAGGATGCCAGTTGAGTGCGCGATAGACAGAAATCAGCACAGCCACCAGCAATAACTGTCTGTAAATCAGCATAAAAAACAAAGCGAACCAAAAAAAACCAGCGTAACCGCAGTAGCAAAGCACCCCTGCCACCAACCAGAAAACTATCCTGTTTGCTCGGCTTTTGGTATCAAACTTTTCTGGGTTGAACCAAATAGAGCCGTATTCGCGATAAGCCGTGCGTTGATAATAATAGCGCACTTGTTCGGCTTTCATCGCCATCACTTGTGCAAGTTCGGCAAAAGCCTTTTTTTCTTCCCGTTCTATCTTGATCTCGGCCAAAGGCTTCCTGTTTTCAGGAAGTGCAGGCGAGTATTCAAACTCGTTGTTAGATTTCCAATCGCAATACTCGAGTAAGATGAGTAAGGGAGCATGCTGCTTTTGATTTTTCAGTACCCAAAACATCTTGAACAGCTCCGCCTTACTTATACTGTGAATCCCTCGGAGTTGCAACCAATCGTATTCCATCGCATAAGTACCCAGGAATTTGCTTATTCTTGAGCGATTGTGCCAAATCTCCAAAAAATTTGCGCTGAGTAGATAGATCAAAAAATCACCATACCTAGCCTGTGAATCAGTAAAAGTGTCTCCTTTTTCAACGCCAAGCGATTCGAGTTTGACAAATTTCCAAACAATGGATTTGTCGGCTTTTTCAAGAAGTTCCTCCTCCAATTTTCTTTTCCAATCAGCGTCCGCCTCGGCGTAGGCTATCAAGCCCGTGATAACAGACTTTTCAAATTTTTCTTTTTGGGTAATGGCGTTTGCGGCTTCACGATAGGGGTTCCATTCCCATTGCCAAGTCCAGCCCAGACTTTGCACACTACGCAGCGGTCGGTCGGATTGGAACTCGAGGTCCAATTCCAGCCAATCCCAAAAGTCGGTCGCATTTTCTCGCACTTGTAGGCGAAAAGCAGGTTCACTCCAAATAACCAGAACACAGTTGAATTCACGGAAGAGTTGTTCCCGCTCGTGATTAAAGGCTTGAAGCAGCGGAATTTTGCCCAAAGGGCTGACGCTGTTTTCCAAGCCGAAAACGTGTACAAAGAAGTCAATTTTGAGCGATTTTTGCCCCAAGTGTGGCAGTTCTTTTTTCAGTATGTTGGCTAATGAAGAGACTTGTCGGGTGGAAAGGTCTAGCACCTCATGTGTATGTCGACGGAATTTCCATTGGAACGCTCCGTATGTTAGGCGCATGTCGAGTTTTGTGCGCGTTGTCATCCACACCACGGTAGGTTGCGTCAACTGCGTTAGGGAAAATTCGAGCATCTCCCATTGGCGTTGGTTTTCATCGTTTGCTTTCGGGTTGGCATGGATAACGGCCATATGTTTCAACCTTTTAAGAAAGGCAAAAGGAGTGGATTGGGTACAATGTCGTGGCTGTCGCCATTGTATTTGAGGAGTTGCAGACCGTAGAGCATCTGGCGTACTTCGAGGTCACCAGTATCGTATTGACCCGATTGAAGCACTTGCATGTGCCGTTGCGAGAGGCGCTCTCGGAGCTCCTGACCGAGTTTTTGAGCGGCTTTTTCAGCTTCTTCAAGCGGAATCTTTGCACCTCTTGTCTGCCGAACGGCTTGGCCCACCAAGCGGAACAACTGCCGTAGGCAACCGCCCGAATTTTGGGCAAAATAGTCTAACACACCCGTCTCAAAGAAAGTATCTTCATCTATTCGTTTGGCAATTACCTGTTTCAACGCATCTATACTGCGCTCGTTGACCCGTATCATTGGCAGTGTTTCGGGTAGATAAAGGTTGCTGAGCTTGGAAGATTCAATGTCATAAAATGAGTCAATCGGAACGGAGCAAATCAGGGTGGCATTCAGACCGCCCACAAGCAGAGGGTTCTCGATGAAAAGTGCGTGATATTTTTCACTATGCATCTTTTCGGAGTTGTCAACGATAAACAGCAGGTCGCGCCCCGCTCCTGCTTGCAGCACCGAAAGTCGTACTTCATTCAGCGCTTCATTCAATTTTTGCAGCAATTCGACTGTTTTGGTTTTGATGACTCTTCGGATGGCTCGTACCGTTGTAGAGCCGCTTGAAAGCAAGTCGTTCAACGAGCCCCTCATTGCCGATGACCAAAAAGAACTTTCACCAGAATGGACAAACTTATAGTCTTTTGAAAGTTCTTCCCGCACCTCGCTTTCTTCGAGCCATTCTTCAGCGATGCGGTCGAAAGTGCTTCGGTTGTAAGGGACGCTTGATGCTTCTAACCTTTCTACCAGGCCAGCGATGAGGAACACAAAAAAGTCTTCCGGTTCGAACTGGTTGATACTTGTATTCTCCTGAAAATCGATAAAAACCGAAAGATAGGCGCGAGGTGAATTGATTTCTTGATGCAGTTGTCGAAGTTCTGTCGTTTTGCCGCAACCCATGTGACCGGAAAAAATGATTTTTACTGGCTCCCCCATTTGTGACTTCAATTCGCCACCTTCCATGCCCAAGTCGAACTGTATCATTTCCCGTTGACGAGAGCCGCGCACGCCATCCAAGTTTACATATAATTTCTCCCAGAATGGCTCAATATCAAAAGAAGGTGCTAGCAGCTCCCTTACGGCAAACTTGTTTTTTTCTGGAAAATGATAATCTGGCATAATAAATTGGGTATAATTTGAAAGGCTTTTTCAGTCTGAATCCGAGTAGGATCAATGTCACGCAAAACTACAAAGCAGAATCCACTTACCCAACACCCAAGTTTTTTTCAGTAACAAATACAAACGCGCTATATTTCGACGGTTTTTCAGGCTATAAAACCTGAAAAAGTCGCCCATATGAGAAAAGTCTCTCAGCCTATCTTCTGGCTACTCTGTTGGCTCCTGCCTTTAGGTGCCGTAGCTCAAGTGCGCTACAAGCCCGATTCCCTTCTCCAAATTTTGGACAAATCCGAAGGCCGCGAGCGTATCGAGATACTCCGCCACCTGAGCCGGGCCTACATTGGGGCCGACAAGGAGAAATCCATCTCATTTGCTAAAGAATCTTTGGCCGAAGCCGAAAAACTGGGCAACGACACGTTTATCGTGCGCAGCATCGTCAACTTGGCTGCTGCCTATCAAAACAGCGGTGATCATCCCAGTAGCATCCAATACTTAAATCATGGCATAGAAATTACGCGAAAAAATGGCAATCGTTTTCAGCTTTTGGAGTGCCTTGGGTTCAAAGCAACTGCATTGGCAGGAAGAAAGCAGACCGATAAAGCACTCCCGTTTGCGCAAGAAGCAATGACGATTTCAGAAGAGATGAAAGACTCGGTGGGCATTCTAAACGCTTTAGAAATCATTGCTGCTGCCCATAAGGATCTCCACCAATATGATGAAGCAATCAAAGTTTATCAGCGCGAAATAGCCTTATTGGATCGCCTGCCCAAGCGGATTTTTGAAAAAGGCCGTGTCAGCGTCAACCTCGGGGAGGTATATGCGACGCTGAAACAGCAGACAGAAGCCATCAAATTTCTCCAAAAAGGAAGGGACTATTTTACTCAATTGGGTTACCCAGTGGGTGCCCTGATTGCGACACTGGATCTGGCTGATACCTATCTTGATGATGGGCAGTTAGAATCGGCACGAGAGGCGTATAGTGAAATTTTAGAGCAAAATAAAGCCATTCAAGAGCCGGAATTAGGCGCCTTGGCTTATACAGGCCTGGGCGTAATTGAGATGGAAAAGCGGAACTATCCTACTGCTCTGGACTATTACAAACAAGCAGAAGCCACGGCCAAACCTGCCGGGCTTCATGTCGTCTTGAAAAATATCTACGACTACATGAATGATCTCTATTGTTTAAAGGGCGACTACACGACAGCTAAAACCTACAAAGAGCTTTCCAAAAACTACGCCGACTCCGTGTTAACCGCTGACGTGCGCGACCGGATCAGCGAATTGCAGGTGCAATATGAAACGACCGAGAAAGAGCTCCAAATCGCTGAACAAAAAAGCCAGATATTCCGCACCAATGCCCTGAATTATGGCCTTTCGGGAAGCCTGGTGGCCTTTTTTGG
>JANMME010000132.1:0-4151 GCA_031373015.1 Saprospiraceae bacterium | reverse complement strand
AACCCCCGTGTCCGGGGGGTTTCCGCGGCTGTCGGTTCGCCCCCTCCGGCGGAAACCGCCGCCGGTACAGATACGGGCCCGTCACTCACCAACACCGAGCGCAACGAGATGAAAAAACTCGATAAGGAAGTTGCCGCGCTGGAAAGCCGGAAAAAACAGATCCTCGAGCGGTTCAACGCTGCCGACCTCGGCGCTGACGAAGCGGCGAAGCTTTCTGCGGAGTTGGGGAAAATTCAGGAGGATTTGGATGTGAAGGAGATGCGGTGGTTGGAATTGGCGGAACGGGGGTGAAAAAAATTTACAAAAATTGTGAAATAGCAACCCGGTACTTACCTTTGCATCAAAGTTGTTCTTTATGGTTATAAGTTTTAACAACAATTACCTCGAGTTGATGTATTCAGGAGAAGATTTACCCGGAAAACCCAGATTCGACGAATCAGTAATCAAAAAATACAGAAAGACCATACTGTTATTACAACACATTGAAAACGTATCCAAGATTCAACAATTTGGAGGTTTAAATTTTGAGCGACTAAAAGGTGACTTGAAGGATTTTTGCTCTGTAAGGATTGATAAGAAATACAGGTTGATTCTAAGCGTACAAGGAGAGGAGTTTTTGAAAGCCGAAGAACTGATAATTGAAGACTTAACGAACCATTACCAATAATTTTCAGCTAATCGATGCCTAGAAACCTCCGGGATCGTATTGAAAAATTCGATGCTATGTCTACCTATAAAGTAATTGGGAATTCAGGTAACCCTATCAAAACACCTGTAACTCTACATCCAGGCGAGGTCTTGCTCATGGAGATTGAAGCCCGACAATTGAAAAAATCTGAATTGGCTGCACAGCTAAACATTCAAGCCAGTCAGCTGAGCGAGCTCCTGCACGAGAAGCGGCACATCAGCGCTCAAATGGCAATTAAATTGGAAACCCTACTTGGTATTGACGCAGAATTCTGGATGCGCTTACAAGCTTCTTATGACATTGCTGTTGAGCGGAAGCGATTGGCTCTGGCTGCTTGATGTAGAAGCCTGATATGGGTTAATGGCTGGATGCGCCCTAGGTTCACTGACTGTTTGAGTGGCATTGCTTTTCAGAAAACCAACTTTATACGCTCAAAAATATGAAAAACCACGTTGCAAAGAACATTGAACTTGGATTTCGCATCTACCTTTTTATCATGCTCAGCATCTACGGCTGGGGGAAGGTAATGAAAGATCAATTCTTTCCTGTGGGCAGGATACCACCTGACATCGCAACCAAAACCCTCAATATAGCCACGCCCCACGATATTGCTTGGGTATTCTTTGGCACTTCTTACACATATATGTGCTTCATCGGCATCACACAAGGGCTGACGGCTGTGCTGCTACTCCCTGAACGGACGAAACTGATCGCTGTGGCGATGTTGATCCCGATCATGGCCAACGTGGTAGTGGTAGACCTTTGCTACGGTGTATCGCCGGGCCCTACTTGGTCTGGTATATTGTATTGTTTCTTGATGGGCGGGATCCTATACTTCAATCGCAACCAGCTGCTGGCCGTTCTTGGTGCCCTGACAGGCTCTACTTCTCAGATTCATGTTGAAAAAAGGCTCAATGGGAAAATCAGTGTGGTTATAATCCTCCTTACGATCACCATAATAGCAGCGATAGAATTTAGCGTTTTTGCCTTGCTTCACCACTATGTGAGAGCAACAAAAGATTTTTGGTTTGATTGATTTTGTCCGCAGCCTAATTTTTCTAGTCCGAAATTCTACTTTTGCGTGCTTATTTCAAATAACGCAAAATGCAGAAGCAAGACATCACCGCCGAGCTCGCCATCCCAGAACCACCGCCAATTGCTCAAAAGCCCAGCTTTTTTGAAAAACTTACCAACTGGGAACTCTGGTCTGGCACCGCGCTGTACGCCCCGATCGCTCTGATTTTTGCTTGGTATATGCTGAAAGCCCGCTCGTTTTGGTTTTTTACAGCTTCTAATCCAACCATACCGTTTGGAGGTTTCGAGGGCGAAACCAAGACAGATGTGTACAAGCTATTGCCCGATGACATGTACCCGCGTACCATTTTGGTGAAGCCCCCTGAGGATTTTGAAGGGGTGAAAAAGCGTGTAGCGGAGGCCGGGTTTCAATATCCATTCATCGTAAAACCCGACATCGGGCGCAAAGGCTTGCTTTTCCGAAAAATTGACACCGAGGCACAATTGCTCGAATATCACCTTTATTGCCCTATGGATTACCTTGTGCAAGACTTGGTAGACTTGCCCATGGAGCTCGGTGTATTCTACGTGCGACACCCTTCCAAGCAAACGGGCCAAATCACGGGAATTGCCCTTCGCGAAGCCCTCGAAGTGTGGGGCAACGGACAAGCCACACTCCGCGAACTCATCGGGCGACACCCTCAAGCCGGCAAACGCTTCGAAGAAATGTGCCGCAAGCACCAGGACAAACTCGATTGGGTGCCCGCCGACCGCGAACGCTACGTGCTTTCCTTTGCCATCAACCGCAGTCGGGGCGCGCGCCTGCGCAACCTCTCGCACGAGGCCGATGCCGAATTGACGGCATTTTTCGACAAGATCAGCCTTCATAGCGGTGCCTTTTTCTGGGGCCGTTACGATGTCAAGTGTACCTCCATAGCAGATTTGAAGGCTGGTAAAAATTTTACCATTCTCGAATATAACGGGGCCGGAGCAGGATACAGCCACATGTACCACAGCGGCATGAGTATTTGGCAAGCGTACCGGATAATACTTTTTCATTGGAAAAAACTTTACGAAGTGAGCGCTTGGAACAATGCACATGGCCATCCATACTGGCCGTTTTGGAAAGGCTTGCGTTTTTTTCGTGAAGCCATTCGCCACCTTGCTATATTGGAACAATACGATTGAACTCCCATGAAAAGCATCTTCAGGGTCTTTTATACTGGACTTTCTATCAGTTTTTTGGGCTCAATGGTCATAGGCACTATCGGCCTTTCAGCGATGCAAATCAGCATAACGGAAGGGGCTCGCCCTGCTATTAATTTCTCTATTGGCAGTATTGTTGGAGAAATGATTTATGTGCGGCTCTTGTTGGTGGCGCTCAGTTGGCTGCGCAAACAAGAGCGCATTTTCAAAATTATGGAATGGGTGGCCGTGCTAATTGTGTTTGCATTGGCCATTGGCAGTTTTAGGGCAGCCTTGGGGCATCATGGTGCGAAAAATATGTTGCTTTCCTATACCATTCACCGCTTTTGGTTGGGCCTCTTAATGCGCGGCATAAGTCCGGCTGCCCTCCCGTTTTGGCTGGGCTGGAGCTCGGTATTGTACCACAGAGGCATTCTGTTCCATAGAAAAGGAATTTACAATGGTTATTTGCTCGGAATCGGCCTAGGCACCTTCGCAGCGCATTGCATCTTTATTTTTGGCGGCAAAATGGCCGTGGAAAAACTAGACGCGAGCCAGGAAGCACTCAATTTTATTATCGGTTGCATTTTCTCGATTACTGCCGTTTTGCAAGTGTGGAAAATTCTGAAGAAAAAGGATGCTGTAGAAGTATTGCACGACCAAACTGAAGAGATAGTACCATGACCCCTAAATTTTTGTTACTTTGTGTCGCTGCCCACTAAGAGGCAGATTTTTTGGTCTCTACGTTCCACTCATGCTCAATATACTGCACGAAAACCCCGCCTTCCTCGTCATCAATAAACCACCCGGCCTGGCTTCCCAGCCCGACAAAACGGGCGATGAATCGCTCTTAAGTCAGGCCGAGGCGTACTGTGGGCACCCGCTTCACCTCGTGCATCGCGTGGACCGGCCTGTGAGTGGACTCGTGCTTTTTGCCAAAACTGCCGAGGCCATGGCGATGTTCTCTGCACAGTTCCAAGCCCGCACGGTCCAAAAAGATTATCTCGCGATGGTGCAAAATATGCCGCCCAAACCAGAAGGGACCCTCGTCCATTATTTGAAAAAAAATCAGGCAAAAAACACCTCCACGGTCTTTGACGAACAACAGCCCGGCAGCGAGCGCGCCGAACTCCGCTACCAATTGCTGGAAAGCAGCAAGCACTACCATTTGCTTCATATCCAACTGGTTACCGGGCGGCATCACCAGATCCGCGCTCAACTTTCCGCTATAGGTTGCCCTATAAAAGGCGACGTGAAATACGGC
>JANMME010000128.1:0-13254 GCA_031373015.1 Saprospiraceae bacterium | reverse complement strand
GTGTCTAATCTGTGTCATCCGTGGCCCATCTTTGAATACTTTTGGGGCAATTTCACAATCATCACTTTTCTGAAAATGCCTACAAAACTCGACCGCCGCTCCTTCCTCCAAAACACCGTGCTCGCCAGTGCCGCCCTGACTTTGCCCAATATCCTAGAGGCAAAACCATCGTCCCAAAACCTCTCTCCTACTCCAGATATTTTTAGAAGCAAAATCCGCATCGGATTTATTGGAGTCGGCTTGCGCGGGCAAGACCATGTGGAAGCCGCGCTTCTGCGCAACGACTGCGAGATAGCCGCCATCGCCGATCCCAACCCAGACATGGTAGCCGATTGTCTCAAAAAAATTGATGAAAGAGGACGCAAAAAACCCGAGGTGTACGACAAGGGCGATTACGACTATCTCCGCCTGTTGAAAGACCGAAGCATTGACGCTGTACTTATCGCAACCCCATGGGAATGGCACACCCAGCAATGTGTGGCGGCCATGCAAGCCGGAAAGTATGTGGCCACCGAAGTCTGTGGCGGATTCTCGCTCGACGAATGCTGGCAGTTGGTGAATACCCATGAGGCGACGGCGTCACACTTGATGTTTATGGAAAATGTGTGTTACCGCCGTGATGTCATGGCCGTGTTGCAAATGGTACGCCAAGGGTTGTTTGGCGAACTCATCCACCTCGAAGGTGGGTACGAACACGACCTGCGCGGGGTGAAATTCAATGACGGAAAAACGCCTTATGACTCTGGCGTGGAGTTTGGCGAGAAAGGCTACTCGGAGGCCAAGTGGCGAACCAAACACTCTATTCACAGAAACGGCGACCTCTACCCTACCCATGGTGTTGGCCCGATAGCCATGATGACCAACATCAACCGGGGCAACCGATTCCTGCAGCTGAGCTCTACAGCGAGTAAATCCAGAGGGCTGCACGATTATGCGGTGAACCACCCCAAAGGCGGTCCTAATCACCCAAGTGCAAAAGTGATCTTCAATTTGGGCGATAAGGTGACCACCATTATCAAAACCTCCAATGGCGAAACCGTAATGCTCTCGCACGACACCAGTCTGGCCCGCCCTTACTCATTGGCGTTCCGGGTACAAGGCACCGGCGGCATCTGGATGGACCTGAACAAAAGCCTGTTGCTCGAAGGCGTAACGGACGCGCACAAATGGGCCGAGGCAAAACCCTGGCTCGACAAGTATGACCACCCGCTTTGGAAAAAATACAGCGCCGATTCAAAAGCGGCTGGCCATGGGGGTATGGATTTCTTTGTATTCCATCATTTTGTGGAATCGGCCAAGCGCAACCAAGCCCCCCAAATAGATGTTTACGATGCGGCTACCTGGCTTGCCATCACGCCCCTTTCGGAAGCGAGCATTGCCACGGGGAGCAGCCCGCAGGCTTTCCCTGATTTCACACGCGGACGCTGGACAGAACGGGAGCCGGATTTTGCTTTTGGTGATGAGTTTTGAAAATTACGATTATTTTGGTTCGAGAAAGGCAAGAGTCGTCCATTTTTAGAATCAAAATAATCGTAATTCCAAAATCTAACTATTCAGCTATGCTGTTTTAGTTTTAGTCTGCCAGTCATCTGGTGAATTCTGGGCTACGCCGAGTAGCACTATAGGCGGCCATTTTTGTTTGATAAAATTCAATATTTTAATCTACAATTCTATGATTTTGACAAATAAAAAACTAGTATAAAAACATAACCCGCTCAATATCAAACCTTTTTCACCATAAACGGTTTGTTTTGAATACTTATCAACAGCCGTTTTTTGAGGGCTTCTACTTACTTGATTGTCAGCGGTTTTGAAAAAGGGCAAATGTTAGAATAGGGTGTGGATAACCTCGCTTTCATCCACAAGTTTTCACAACAGTACGCCCAATGGAAGGCAAAAACCGTGAATCAACTGGGGGCCCTGTGCAAAAGCCCTCACTCGCAAACGTCGGTTAACAACACACCGTTTTCATAAAAAATCAACACGCTGTTTCCTAACTTTTGGAAGATCGTGTGTTGAAAAAGAGGCAAGTGCTTGATACTAAAAAGCCTTTCTTGTGGGTAATCTGTTGGCAAGGCTGGTAACTGCATTTAGTAGGCCTTTTTATTTTTAACGTTATAGCGTTATCCACAAACTAACAGCCCTTATGATGCCCGCAGGGGGAATTTTTTAAACCATCTAAATTTCATAGAAAGGAGTCAAGGATGTAAAATTTTAAATCAATAGGGTTCTACTTTTGTTTTAAGTTAAAAATAAACCGAAGACACAGAGATGTGGAGCGTAATTCTTTGCGTCTCTGCGCCTCTGCGGTTTAATTTTTAAAATTAGATGTTCCATAAATAACGCTTTTTCAAAATGCGCTTTACAGACGATTTCAAAATTGCTCGCGCGGTCAAAGTCTGGCTTCTTACAGGACTGGTGATGATCTTTTTTCAAATCATTATTGGCGGGGTCACCCGCCTTACGGGGAGCGGACTGAGCATCACCCGTTGGGAAATAGTGACCGGGAGCATACCACCGCTCAACAAAGCAGACTGGATCTCCGAGTTCGAGTTATACAAACAAACGCCTCAGTATCAAAAGATCAACCAGGGCATGACGGTAGGCGAGTTCAAGTTCATCTACTTCTGGGAATACTTCCATCGGCTCTGGGCGCGGCTGATGTTTTTTGTCTTTGTCATTCCTTTTGCCTGGTTTTTGTGGCAGGGGATGTTGTCGCGACGCCTATTGCCAAGAATGATGACGGTGGTAGCGTTGGCCGGGCTCGAAGGCTTTTTCGGTTGGGCGATGGTAGCCAGCGGGCTCATCCAACGCCCCTGGGTCAATGCCTACAACCTGACGCTGCACCTCTGCTTGGCACTGGTGATTTTTACTTACTTGCTATGGACCTGGTTTTTGACCATCTCGCCCAAATTGCCCGATTTTTCGAATCAGCGTTTTCGGCGTTTTGCCTGGACGATATTTGGCGTGGCCTTTTTCCAGATTGCCCTCGGCGCCATCATGTCAGGTTCTAAGGCGGGGCTATTTTTCCCAACCTGGCCCGATATGAACGGGGAATATTTGCCGGCAGTTTTGTTCGACAGCAGCCATTGGACGGCGGACAGTTTTATCCACTACGATACCAATCCGTTCATGCCGGCACTGATCCACTTTTTGCACCGAAATACGGCCTACCTACTAACGGCCATGGTGTTGTACTTTGTGTGGAATATTTTTAAGGAAAACATTTCACCACTCTTACGCCGCAGCGGTTGGTGGCTAATGGTTGCGGTGGGCGTTCAAGTGTTGTTGGGTATCTTCACGGTGATCAATTGCAAGGCCAAGGTTCCGGTGGATCTTGGCGTGGCGCACCAAGCTGGAGCAGTAGTAGTGTTGAGCGTGGTGCTGTGGATATGTTACAAGTTGCGTAAACCTTAGTTTGCCGCTTTTTTCTACTTTTGCCCATAAGCCTAAAAACCTATTATCGAATCAATCAGAAACATCTCGCGCATGAATTTTCAGATCAAAGAAGAAGAAGGTTTCAAGTACATCGAAACAGGAGGCGAAGGAACGCCCCTCATGTTGCTGCACGGTCTGTTTGGGGCGCTCAGCAATTTTGAGGATCTCGTGGATCACTTTTCGCATAAGCACAATGTGGTGATACCGCTTTTACCTATTTACGAATTGCCTATTTTTCAGGTTTCAGTCGCGGGATTGGTAGATTTTGTTTCCAATTTTGTAGAGCACAAAGGATACAATAAGGTACACGTCTTGGGGAATTCGCTCGGGGGGCACGTAGGTCTGCTGTATGTCATCGCGCACCCAGAGCGTGTCGCGTCGGTTACGCTCACAGGTAGTTCTGGGTTGTACGAAAGTGCCTTTGGTACGGCTTTCCCGAAGCGGGGCGATTATGAGTACATCAAGACCAAAACAGCGGCCACCTTCTATGACCCCGCCATTGCGAGCAAGGAACTGGTGGACGAGGTCTTTGGCATCGTGAACGACCGGGGCAAGGCCATCCGGGTGGTGGCCACCGCCAAATCCGCCGTGCGGCACAACCTAGGCGACAAACTTCACAAGATCAAAGCCCCCACCTTGCTTATTTGGGGCTTGCAGGATATTGTAACCCCGCCTTTTGTGGGAGAAAAGTTTAAAGAAATGATTGAGAACTCCCGCTTATTCATGCTTGATCATTGCGGGCACGCGCCGATGATGGAAAAGCCAGCGGAGTTTAATGTGTTGTTGGAGGCGTTTTTGGATGTGGTGGAGGGGAAGTGAGATTATTTTCGATTATTTAACTTTAAATAGTCCGAAAATGTCAAGATTCTTATATTTCCTGTTATTGGCAGGATGTTGGATAAATTGCCAATATACTAAAACTAAACACAGTCAATGCGATCGAATAGGTAAGTTGGTTGACAATTCTAAGATCGCTATACTGTCTGGTCAATCAAATATTTCCTGGGCCTTTGAAAATTGTAAACAAGCAAAACTAACAAGCCAGAATCTGGAAGAAATCGAATTTATTTTGACCAAATGTATTATTGATTACAACACTGAAGCAACGGAGGTATATAAAAAAATGAATTCTATGGCTTCCGAACACGAACTTGACAAAAAGGATTATCTTATAGACTTAAAAGAATATAGCAGACAATATGTAGCAGTAGTAAACACTAATGGCGAAATAGAAGTTTGGATAAACTGTTTATGCGATACTTCAGATATGGATTGGAGAAAAACAGTACAAGTGATTTTTGATGGTGGCAAATGCTTTTTCAATCTGAAGGTAAACTTGAATAAGAAAGAATGGTACGCATTAATGGTGAATGGAGATGCTTGATTTTTTTTACCCCGCTTAGTCTTCAGTAAGTTCACCAGAAAATGCCAAGCCCAACGCCGCGCATGTATCTTTTGACCAAGCGCTCAAAAACAGCCAAAATGAAAATCATCACTTGGAATTGTCAAGGCGCTTTTAGAAAGAAGGCTGACTTTATTTTAAAGCAACGACCTGACATTTTAGTGGTGCAAGAATGTGAGCATCCAGACAAATTAGTTTTTAGTTCAACAGCACAACAACCAAACGACATTTTATGGTTTGGCGACAACAAGAACAAAGGGCTTGGTGTATTTTCCTACAGCGATTACAAGTTTCAACTTCTTGACCAACACAACGCAGACATAAAAATCATTTCACCCATTTCCGTAACAGGTGGACCACTTGACTTTACACTTTTTGCTATTTGGGCTAACAACCGGAACGACCCAGACGGGCAATATGTAGAACAAATTTGGAAAGCGCTCAATCATTACGACCCTCTTTTAAATAGTGGGCGAACCATTTTAACGGGCGACTTTAACAGCAACAAAATTTGGGACAAACCTCGCAGGGTTGGCAATCATTCCCTTGTTGTTGACAGGTTGGCAGAGAAAAATATTTTTAGTGTTTATCACAAGCATTTAGAACAAGAGCAAGGGAAAGAAAGTCACCCAACTTTTTTTCTTCACCGAAACAAAAACAAACCCTACCACATCGATTATTTTTTTGTGTCGGCAGACCTTATTGATAAAATAGATAGTTTTGAAATTGGAACTTACGACAATTGGATAACGCACAGCGACCACATACCGTTAATGACGACGTTCAAACAATAATTTGTAGCAAATAAGAAAATGAAAAACCTCCTTCTCTACACCTTCTTCCTTCTTTCCACAATCAGCACTTCTGCCCAAGTCCCGGTGCTTCATGTTCAAGACACCTTGGGGAATGATCACTTATTGGCAAATGTGGTAGACACCAATAAAAACCACCTCATTGTGTTTTGGGGTTCCTGGAGTTTTAACAGCAAAAAACTATTGGATGAATGGAAACCGTATAGCCAGAATTGGATAGACCATTATAATATTGAGATCCTGTGTGTAAGCGCTTATTATGATACGAGCCAGATTCAAATAGCGAAAGACCTGTGGCATGATAAAGGTTGGATTGGAAAATTATTTTTTACCAGTACTACCGACTTATCGAATATAGGCATTGAGGCGGTGCCCTGGACACTTTTAATAACCCCGGAAGACAGCACCATTTATACGCATATAGGTTATACGAGTGGGGATGTTATTGAAACCAATGATTTTATAGTCAATAATTTACCGCTTGGCACAGACGACGTATCCACACACCATGAAAGCATCAAAATTTATCATGATAACAACACCCTTCGCATTGAGTCGCAAGATAATTTGAAGGGTTGTACGCTGGATATTTATACCATAGACGGTAAAAGACTTTTTACCTGTAATATTGAAAGTAATACCACGGAATATGAAGTGCAGGAGACAATGGTATTAAACAATGCCGGATTGTACGTTGTTCTGGTTAAACAAGGTTCATACTCAAAGTCATCCATCATCTTCCAACATTAAATGTACAAACTCATTTTTCGCCCTGCGTGGTGTTTCCGGCCCAACCCCATCGTACCTTTTTCCGCCACGTCTAGGTCTTTTGACCCAACGCCACTTAGGTGAATACCCAAGCCCAGCAGGATATTACTTTTTCGAGCAGCGGCAATTGCAAATTAAAATAAATAAAAACCGACCTGTTTACTGAGCGCAAATAATGATGGAGTGAAACACCGCTTTTCCCTTCCTTTGCAGGAAAAATCAGCATACGATGTCCTGGAAAAAAAAGTGGCTCTTCTTCGCCTGGCAATCCATTCGCCACGCTAAAAACTGGAAGGATTTTCAACGGATCTGGAGCAACAAAAAAAACTGGTCGGCTTCCTTTGAAGAAGGCCGTAATTCGGTTGCTGACGAACTGCCCTGGATAAACTATTTCGGTCGCGATCATTTACAAAAGATACTGCGCCCCGATTTCAAGGTCTTTGAGTTTGGCGGAGGTGGCTCCACGCTCTTTTTCTGCAAGAATGTGGCAGAGGTGGTTACCGTAGAGGACAATGCTGAATGGTTCAATATCCTGACCCATACCGTGCAGGCGAAAGGCTACACCAACTGGAAAGGTTTTTTCGTGCCCGCTGAAGTGCTGAACGACCCGCGCCCGCGCTCTCACGTGCATCCGGCTGATTTCAAAAGCAGCAGCCAGGGTTTGGAAAACAGGAGTTTTGAAAAGTACGCCCGTACAATTGACCAGTTCGCCGATATTTATTTCGACTTGATCCTCGTGGATGGCCGCGCGCGTCCTTCCTGCATTCAGCAGGCTATTCCCCACTTGAAAAAAGGCGGTTATCTGCTGGTAGACAATACCGAGCGTCCGCATTATCTTGCTCATTTTAAGGATGTTATCGCAACACAATTTACGGTGGAGGAAGATCGTATTGGCCCGATAGCTTATACCCCGGATTTTACCGGGACGACCATTCTGAGGAAAAAATAAAGACTATACATACCCTTTTAATTCGTGTCCCATCCGCGCCATCCGTGTTCCATTGGGCCACCACGGATGGCGCGGATGGGACACGGAATAAAAGATACAACATCTTGATTCACATGCTCAAACGATTCGTCCTTCGAGTGCTCGATTTCCTTCGATTTCAAAAATCCTATTCTCAGGATGGGGAAGACATGGTGTTGCGGGCTTTGTTTGAGTCTTTGCCCAAAGGCTACCGTGGTTTTTTTGTGGATGTAGGTGCGCATCATCCCGTGCGATTCTCCAATACCTACCATTTTTACCGGAAGGGTTGGCGTGGCATCAACATTGACGCCACACCGGGAAGTATGCGCTCTTTTGCTTGGATGCGGCGGCGGGATATCAACCTGGAATTGGGTATCGGAGCAGAAAAGGGCAGCCTTACTTTTTACTGTTTTGACGAACCCGCGTTAAACACGCTTTCGGAACAAGTCGCGCAAGAACGCGCCTCAGGAGGGCATTACAAAATCACCCAAACAGTGGAAGTGCCCATATTGCCGCTCCGCGAAGTACTTCGGCAACATTTGCCCACTGGAGCAAAAATTGATTTCTTCAGCGTGGACGTGGAAGGCATGGACGAAATGGTGCTGCGTTCCAACGACTGGCAAGTATTCCGACCCACTTTTATTTTGGCAGAGGATGTGCATTTTGACCTCAATGCCGGACAAACCTACGGGTCAGGAGTCTATGCATTCCTTCGGGAGCAAGGCTACGAAATGGTGGCTAAAACACCGAGGACTTTGATTTTCAAGGATTTGAACTGAAACTTTTATTAAAATTTAAAAACTGGCAATAATAGAAAGCCCCCTTCTCACAGACGTGAAAAGGGGGCTTCTTTTTAAATAGTGGCGACCAATTTACCCGCCGAAGCCTTCCCGGCTGCCGAGCCTTCCTGCTCGCCAAGTCTTGGCAGGCGGGGGCGGGAAGGGGCGAAGGAGGGTTAGAATTTCACAGTCAGGTTTGCCGCCAAGGTGGTGCCCAATTGGCTGAACTGCGAGCCGTCGTAGGTCACTATGGAATAGCGCTGGTTGAACGTGATCGCATTGGAGTTGGCTTTAAGCTGTGCTGGGTCAGCCAGGATTTTGTCTCCTTCAGGATTACGTGCCTTCAGTTCCCATTCTGGCAGAATGTTGAAGATATTGTTGACATTCACACCAATATTTAAGGTGTTGCTAATATCATAGCTAATACCAAGGTCAGTCACAACGGCTGTTTTGAACACTGTTTTCAGATTTTGATTCAAACCTGCCTGACGGAAAGTAGTTGGACCAAATACGGTGTTGTTCAGGTTAATACTGAGTTTTTTAATGCCGTAATCAATACCAAGAATAGCCTTGTACTGAGGGCGCGAAGAGAAGAGCAATGCCTCTTGTGTAAAATCAAAGACGCTTTTGCCTGCTGCAGCGATCAAAGATGGGTTGATCACATTGCCATTGGGTTTGCTAGCGTAATTCATATAATTCTCTGGTGCGCCATCATTTTTTTCATAATCGCTGACGCTTTTTGCACCATCCAGTCCGTTGTTGAGCACATAGTTAGCAGCAAGGTTGAATCCCAATTTGCCACTTCCGAGCATTACGTTGCGATAACTAGCCACAAAGTCAATACCACTGGTGCGTGTGTTGATACCATTCGTCCAGAAACTAGCGGCTACAATACCATTGTCGCTCAGTACTTTATCGAGTGAATTGTTTGGATCACCGGTTGGGCCAATTTCTGAACCCAAAATGATGCGGTTGTCCACAGCGATGTTGTAGTAATCAAGTGTAAGGTTGAAGTTACGGGTAGGTTTTAGACCTATGCCAACAGTCAAGTTGGTGGATTCTTCGGCCTTCAATTTACCAACACCCAGCAATTTAGCCTGTGGGCTATTGTTGTTGAAAATACCTTTGGTTTGGATGCCTTGACCAGGTACGAAGCTTTGTTGTGCAATTTGCAGGTAAATTTGTTGTAGTTGCGGCGCACGGAAGCCCGTAGAGTAGGAAGCGCGAAGCGTCAGTTTGTCATCAAGAAATTTGTAGCGCGAGCTGATTTTGTACACAAAGGCATCGCCAAAGTCACTGTACTTTTCGGCGCGTACGGTAGCGTCAATAAGAAAATCTTCCGTGATGTCGTAAGACAAGCCTACATAGCCGCCATAGTTATAGCGCGTGTTTTTGGTGGCGTTGTCTTCGCGGGTGCCTGGGAATGAATCTGCACCCGTTCCGACGTAAGAGGCAGTGTCACCTTCAATGATTTCGTAGGTTTCTTGGCGGAACTCCGTACCAATAGAAAAGTTCAGGTTGTCAATCAGCATTTTCGACACGTCAATGTTGCCGATGTTGTTTTTGAAGGAGTAACCGCCGGGTTTGAACGTTAAGGGACTATTGAGGCCGAGGGAACGATTGCGCGAGTTGTTGACCGTGTAGAGTTGTTGGTTGCCGCCTGTGGTGAAACTAACGTCAGAACGCCAGCCATTGCTTTCGGAACGAACACCCACCGTACCGTTGTAGTCTGTTAGGTCGCCTTCAAAAGTTGGGACATAGCCTACATAAGGCTTGCCAGCAGCTGCTGCAAGCACTGCATAAGGGTTATCAGTAGGGCCGCGCCAATAGGGGGTACGGTAGTTGGCAAAACTGTTCACTTTTTTGTAAACATAAGCAACATTGCCATACACCTCAGTATTATTGTTGATGGGAATCCCGGCATTAATAAGGAATCGGGCAGCTGCTTTTTCAGGGTCGCCGTTGATGTTGCCCGCATCTGGGTAGTCGCGCAAAAATGCTTGCACATCTGTAAGATTGGCTCCGAAGTCATTAGCGTCACCTTGTGCATCTACATCTCCGGGCCGATTGGCCTGGTTTTGATGTGAAAGCGCCACCGTATAATTCACATAACCTTTTTCGCCGTAATTGGCGCCATTATTCAGCGTCAAGCCAATCATTTCACCGTCGCCTTCGCTTGTGATACCCGTGTTGAGCGTCACCGAACCATAGTCATAGCGGTCTTTCAAAATAACGTTCATAACTCCTGCGATGGCATCAGAACCGTACTGAGCCGAAGCACCGTCGCGCAGGACTTCAACGCGCTTGATGGCTTCCGTCGGGATGGCCGAAAGATCGGCGCCACCTTCGCCACGGCCGGGAGAAGTCTGGATGTAAACCAAGGAACTTTGGTTTTTGCGCTTGCCGTTGATGAGCACGAGCGTACGGCTTGGGCCCATGTTTCGGATCTCGTAAGGATCGAGCAGCGAGGTAGCATCGTTCACAGGCGTTTGCACCGAGTTGAAAGATGGTACGCGATACGTCAAGGCGCGGTCGAACGCAGGCTGACCGGTACTGCGCACATCGTTGGCCGAAAGAATATCAATCGGCAGTGGCGAATCCGTAATCGTGCGCTGTGTGTTGCGGCTACCTGTGCTGATTACCACCTCTTCGAGTGTGAGGTCAGAGGGTTCCATCCTCATGTCAAGCATCACATTGCCACCGCTCACAGTGACGGATTGTGAAGCCGGCTTGAAGCCTGTGTACGCAAAATTGATTTGGTAAGTACCGTTCGGCAGGGCCAGCGAATACTTGCCAGAGGCATCGGTTGAAGTGCTTTTTCCGGTACCTGCGGCGCCAATGGAAACGCCAACAAGGGCATCTCCGTCAGCGTCTGAGACCATTCCTGATACGATGCCTTGCGCCCATGAGATGGCGCTGATAAGCATAAATAGGGCGACGAGCGCCAAATTGTTAAGTTGCTTCATACAAAAAATAGAGTTTAGTGATGAAAGTGACCGTCTTATTTGGCATTCTGCGACAGGCAAATGTGGTGAGAATTACTTGAAACTTTGTATGTTAATAGATCAAAATTTCGTGGCATAATTTTTTGCGGATAAAAAGCGGTGTCCACAACGGATCCTGAATACCAAATTTACCAGCAAAAGATCACTTAATATTACCTTATCGGGCGCACTCATCGAAGAATTTTTACCTTTGGTGTATATTTCAACAGGCCTATTTTCGATCCAAAAACACTTGTATTTTCTAATATCCCAATATCCCAATATCCCAATATCCCAATATCCCAATATCTAAAACTCACTATGCTCCTCTCGAACGAACTGCTGTTCCTCACCGCTGAAAAATCTGCACTTGCCGCTGCAAAAGGAGGCTTTGATAAAAAGGTGGCGGTATTGATGTTGGAAGAGCCTAATGTATATTCCAATCGAGATTTTCTCGAAAAAATTCTGACTGCTGCCCGATTGAATTTGGCACAAGATGCCTTTCTGGCCGAAATCCCCGGAGGCGAACCGCGGGCGCTAGCACCAGACTTGGTGGAGCACCAACCCAAACAAGTGCTGGTCTTTGGCCTCTCGCCCGCCCAATTGGGCCTTTCTTTTGAGACGCAAGCCTACCAACCACTCGCCTTTTATGGCTGTACTTGGCTGTTTGCTGACCCGCTTTCAGCCATAGAATCCGATAAGAATAAAAAAACGCAACTTTGGTCGGCCCTAAAGCAGATGTTTCTTTGATGCGCATCCTTCAACTCTGCCACAAATTTCCTTACCCGCTCAAAGATGGTGGCGCCATTGCTGTAACTTATTTGGCAAAAGCCTACGCGGCACTCGGCCACGAGGTCACTTTGCTCTCTATGAATACGAGCAAGCATTGGTTTGATGTCTCTCATTTGCCCCCTCATTTCGACCACTATGTGAGCATCCATACCGTTTTTGTTGAAAACTATATCCGCCCGCTGCCAGCCTTGATCAATCTTTTTTTCAGCAAGAAATCCTACCACGTGGAGCGTTTTGAAAACGCGGCATTCGCCGAAAAACTTGCCGAACTTCTTAAATCACAGGCCTTTGATATTGTGCAACTCGAATCTGTGTTCCTTGCACCCTACCTGCCCGTCATCCGCAAATATGCGCCATTGGCCAAGGCTGTACTTCGGACGCATAATGTAGAACACGAAATATGGGAGCGCGTAGCTGACAATGCCAGTCCATTAAAGCGGTGGTATTTGCGAAAAATAACACCCCGATTAAAAGCCTACGAACTGGAACAGATCAACCATTGCGATCTTTTGGTTGTCATCAGTCAACGCGACGTGGAACGGTTCAGAAACCTGGGCTTGCGCCAGCCCGCCACGGTTTGTCCTATTGGGCTCGATTGTCGCGATTACCATCCTGACCCCAGTAGTTTTCATCGCCCACTGAGTCTCTCTTTTATTGGATCGCTGGACTGGATGCCCAATCAGGAGGGCCTGCGCTGGTTTCTCGATACGGTTTGGCTACCTTTGCTTGTGCCGAATTTCCCGGAGCTCACGTTTCATATTGCGGGTCGCACAGCTCCTCGTTGGCTGCGCGAATTGGGGATGGAGCGTGTCATATTTCACGGTGAAGTGCCGAGCGCGGCAGATTTTCTTAACCAACATTCCGTAATGGTGGTGCCGCTTTTGTCGGGCGGGGGCATGCGGGCAAAGATTTTGGAAGGCATGGCGGTAGGTAAAGTGGTGCTCTCGACACGGCTCGGCATGGAGGGCATCGAAGCCGCGGACCGCAGCGAGTGTCTGTTGGCAGAGCAGCCGGACGAATGGTTGGAAGCTGTGCGTTGGTGCTATTCCGAAGGGGAAAACCTTGCGGAGCTAGGGGCCAGGGCGCGGGTATTTTGTGCGCAAAATTTTGATAATGAGGCCGTAGCGAGGAAGTTGGTGGAGGTGTTTCAGATAGGGCTAAACAACGAAGATTAAAAAATTAAGCGTTCTTTTTTTCAAGGGGTTGTGTAAAAAGTCAATTTGCTACTTATAAACCGCTAGTTTCCTACGGCTCAATTTTTTAGTGATTTTCGGGTGACTGAACTGCAATTCGAGTGAACTTCGTTGCACAA
>JANMME010000093.1:0-3290 GCA_031373015.1 Saprospiraceae bacterium | reverse complement strand
GGTCTCTTCCTTTACTTCTTTGAGGAAGCGGACGTTGGTGAAATACACCCGCTTGAACCGCCGGAAATAGAACAGGTGGATGATGATCGGTATGGATATGACCGCGATGGCGGTTAGGAATGCTGGGAAAAGGAATTGCATAGTTTATGTGCGGCCCGCCTGTTCATCGGTTTTATCCGCCTGTGTTTTAACGAAGGCGGATAAAAAGATGCCGGCAAGTAATAATACTGGTTCTGCCTTCGTAAAAACTTCGGCGGATAGATTGAAGTTGCAAAAATGCGAAGGTTTTAGCGAACGGACTTTGTTTTACCTTTGCCAATGTTCAAATTTAGATAATGATGCAAAAAGAGCCGCCAAAACTTTCAAAAGTGCTTTTTTGGGATACCGATTTTGAAAAAGTGGATTATGACCGCTACCCTCGTGATGTGATCTCACGGGTGGTGATGCGGGGTAATTGGAGCGATTGGCAAGAGATCAAAAGGTATTATGGGTTGGAAAAGATCAAAGAAGAAATGTTGAAAGTCAGATATTTAGATAAAAAAAGCCTGAGTTTTTTAAGCAGTTACTTCAACACTCCAAAGGAAAATTTCAGATGCTACACTTTGAGACAGTATACCCAGCCACACTGGGACTTTTGAAAGAGCTAATGGCTTTGCCAGAACTTTCTAAGTTCAACTTGGTAGGCGGGACTGCGCTTGCCCTTCAAATAGGCCATAGAATTTCGGTTGACTTGGATTTGTTTGGGCAATCCGGACCATTGCAAGCAGATTCAATCCGAAAAACCTTGGCTGAATTGGGAGAAGTCGAAGATTTGCACGAATCTCGCAGCATTTTAACGGTTAAAGTGAACGGAATAAAGGTTGATTTGGTGAACTATCAATATGATCTTCTAAAGGATATCACGGTCACAGATTCCATTCGTATGGTCTCAAAGCAGGACATTGCTGCCATGAAGTTGGGGGCAATCGCTGGTAGAGGTCGAAAGCGAGATTTCATTGATCTCTACTTTTTGATGCAACATTTTACACTTCGAGAAATTCTCGGGTTTTATCAGCAAAAATATCCCGATGGGAATCCTTTTTTAATTCTAAAGAGTTTAACCTATTTTGAGGATGCTGAAGAGGAAAGCGACCTTAATCTCCTAATTAAAGTAGATTGGGGAAAAGTGAAAAGTATAATCGAGAAAGAAACCAACCAACTCGGATAACTTCATGCAAGTCTACCACGACCTCCTTCGCCACATTCTCCAACACGGCACCCCAAAATCCGACCGCACGGGCACCGGCACCCTTTCCGTGTTCGGCTACCAGATGCGTTTCAACCTGGCCGATGGATTCCCGCTGTTGACCACCAAAAAAGTACACACCAAAAGCATCATCTATGAGTTGCTTTGGTTTTTGAAAGGGGACACCAACACCGCTTACCTCAAAGAAAACGGCGTGAGCATCTGGGACGAATGGGCCGACCCCGCTGGCAACCTGGGCCCCGTGTACGGCAAACAATGGCGCTCATGGGCCTCGCCCGATGGCCGCGCGATTGACCAAATTTCGGAAGTCGTTCGCACCCTGAAAACCAACCCCGACAGCCGCCGAATTATTGTATCCGCCTGGAACCCGGCGGATTTGCCGCAGATGGCCCTGGCACCCTGTCATTGCCTTTTCCAATTCTACGTAGCGGATGGGAAGTTGAGCTGCCAGCTGTATCAACGCAGTGCCGACGTTTTCCTCGGCGTTCCCTTCAACATCGCTTCCTACGCTTTGTTGACCATGATGATCGCGCAAGTCTGCGACCTGGAGCCGGGCGATTTTGTGTGGACGGGCGGTGATACGCACCTCTATGTCAACCACTTGGAGCAGGTAGACCTACAACTTTCCCGCACGTTCCGCCCGCTGCCAACCATGAATATAAACCCAGCGGTGCGCGATATTTTCAGCTTCAAATATGAGGATTTTGAGATGGAAGGCTACGACCCCTGGCCGGGGATTAAGGCACCCGTGGCGGTGTGAGAAAATAAAACCGTAAAACCGCAAAACCGTAAAACCGCAAAATTTAAAACTGATTAAACCGCAAAATATAAAACCGGAGAACCGCAAAATTTAAAATTAAGAGGGAAATACTGCCGTCTCGATTTTGAGCATTTCGAATTTATTTGTTTGCATTTTGCAACTATCTATATTTAAGCAGGACCCGCCCCCTCTTAATTTTAAATTTTGCGGTTCTCCGGTTTTACATTTTGCGGTTTTATTAAATCTACCGCACCACCACCAACCTTCCCGTCACACTTACCCCTTCCGCTTCTGCTTTCAGGATGTAAACGCCTGCTTCCCAGTTTCTTACCTCAACATTGAATGAACCAGTGGCCCATTCGCCTTGAGCGGTTAACTGACCGAGCGCGTTAAAGGCTTGCCAGCGGATGTTTGTGCTCATCGGCCAATCCACATGCGCCCAAGCGCGGGCAGGGTTCGGGCTGATACGCAAGGTTGGTGTGTTGGGAACGGTCGTATGCACCGGCACCGTACAGTTCACCAGCTCAGTTCTGTACAGGGAGAGGCCACCGCGTTGGTTGCCGACGGCCACGTCTAAAATGCCGTCGTTGTCAATGTCGGCAAAGGCAGGGTGCGAGCGATTGCCTTCGTCAATATTGCCCCATCTTTCCGAAATAGCTGGGAAAGTGGCCTCGCTTGCACCTTGCAGATAATAGGCTTCCAAGTGTCCTTTTTGTGTACCTATAACAATGATTGGGCCGTCAGGGGTTTGAATGATGGCTGGGGTGCTCATGCCGACTACCTCTGGCGGGACCTTCGCGTCAATCTGGCCGATTTTCTGCAAAGTCGGCGAAGCGGGGTAGATAGGATGTGTGGAGGAGCCGTTGTTTTTGAAAAAATTGATGTTCCCCGAACGCTCGCCTATGACCAGGTCCTGCAAGCCGTCGCCATCAAGATCATACACGATGGGGGCTGAAACGGAGCCAATTACGTCCAACGACAACCACATTGGGTCAGTATCATAACTCGGAGTCATGGGCTGTCCCGGTCCGGCAGTGTTCCGATAACAGTAGACCCCTCCTACATTGCTGCCCACCAATAGATCAAGGTCGTCGTCACCGTCAATATCACCGAAGCCAGGCGTAAAATCATAGTCTGACGGCGCGAATTGCGATAGCCCTGCCCAGTCGCTGTCCGTTAATTCAAAGGCCGGGGCAGTGGGCGTGCCAATGTTGAGAAATAGCGAAAGCCTTGAATTCGTGAATGTTGCCTGATTGTTGATGAACGTGTAGTAGCCGTAGTTAC
>JANMME010000066.1:0-2247 GCA_031373015.1 Saprospiraceae bacterium | reverse complement strand
TGTCTGACAGCCAGGGTGTTCGGAGATGGCTTTTTCCCTTCTGAAATCGTCTGGGCAAGATTTTTTAAGCAAGGTTTCAAGATTAAAAGCGCCTCCACTACCCCACCCCAAGAACGATACCCGGGCAATGGAAAACAGACTTTGATTGATGGGCAAGGCGGGATCACAGCCTACAAAAGCAATACCTGGATGGGCTTTCAAACGGAGGAGGTAACTGTGTTCTTGACGCTAAAAAAGTCCCAAAAAGCAACGCAGGTGCTGCTCCATTTGCTTCAAGACCAAGATGCCTGGATTTTTTTACCCTGTAAAATGGAGGTTTACGGAGCAAAAAAGGGGGCACAGGATTGGATATTTTTGGGTGCTCAAGAAGCGAGGACGAGCACTGTAAGAGCCCAAACGGCCAGTTGCCAAGTCATCATTACGAATATCGCCAAACCTGTCAAGGTAAAAAAAATGATGCTAAAAATAACCCCTGTCTTACATATTCCCGACTGGCATCCCGGAAAAGGGAAGCTAGCCTGGATTTTTATGGACGAAATAATTGTGTATTAACTTCCCTGCATGCGCTGGAATCTTGCTTTCTCCAATCTTTGCTTTTCGCTGAACTGCCTCCTGCTGTTCTTAGCCCTCTTTGGTGCAAAAATGGAGGTGCCCGCTTTTTTACAGGTGGCCGGGCGGATGCATCTGTTGTTGCTCCATTTTCCTATTGTCTTAGTATTCCTGACCGGCATTTGGGAATCAGCGGTTAAAGCTAATAACCATCCCGTCCTTCAAAACATCGGCGATGGATTACTACTTTCCTTGGCTTTAAGTGCTGTGTTAACTGCCTTAATGGGGCTTTTCCTTTCAAAAGAAGGTGGATACGATGAAAATACCCTGTTTTGGCATCAATGGAGTGGTGTTGCGGTTTCAGGGATTGCATGGGCCTGGTATACCTATCGGGCGTTTTTTCGGGGATTTAAAAATGCGGCGCGACTGATTGCAGCGTCAATCTTATTCACACTATTGATTGCCGGGCACAAGGGTGCAACCCTCACCCACGGTGAAAATTATCTCCTTGCGCCGGTAACGCCTGAAATGCAAAGTCCCCCGGTTTCACTAGAAAATGCACTCGTGTTTGAACACGTTGTTCGACCCATTCTGAAAGAAAAGTGCATGAGCTGCCATAATTCCAGCAAACTCAAGGGCGGTTTGAACATGGAAACCGACGCGTTGCTCCTAAAGGGAGGCAAAGACGGTGTGCTCTGGGACTCGACCGCCAAAGACCTCGGATTAATGCTCCAGCGTACTCACCTGCCATTGGAAGAGAAAGAGCACATGCCACCCAAAGGAAAGACACAACTGACGGAAGAAGAGGTCAGCATTTTGTATCACTGGATCAAAAATGGGGCAAATTTTAGCCAGAAAATAGTGGATTTGCCTGAAAATGATACGCTTCAGTTGTTGGCGACCGCCCGGGTTGGGGCGACCCTCGTGGTCGCCCCAATTAAGAAGGGCGACCACGAGGGTCGCCCCTACCCGGGCGCGGCAGCAGACGAGACCACCATTCAAAAATTGAACAACGATTACCGCGTGGTAAGTCCTTTGGCAATTAATTCGCCCGCTTTGAGCGTCGCTTTTTATGGCATTTCATCGTTTAAAAGCGCGTATCTGAAGGAATTAGAGGGGATTAAAGAGCAAGTCGTGGGTCTAAATCTGAACAAAATGCCCTTGAAAGATGAGGACCTGAAATCCGTCGGCATTTTCCCCAATCTTCGCAACCTCAATCTGGCTTTTACCCAAATCACAGGCGCTACTTTAGGCGAACTAAAGGCTTTGAAATCTTTACAAAGCCTCTCATTGTCAGGGACTTCTGTGAAAGTCAGTGATTTGGAAACATTGCGCAATTTGCCGGAGTTGTCCGTGCTGTACCTCTGGAACACTGCTGTGTCAGAACAGGATTTGCCGGAATTGCGTCAGCGCTTTCCCAATGTCCGTTTCGAATTAGGCTTTAAAGGCGAGGGCGTAGTTGCCAAACTAAACGCCCCTATTATTGAAGGCGACGAACAGGTATTTAGCGGCAACACAAAAGTCAAACTGAAAAATTTTATCCGGGGCGCGGAACTTCGTTACACATTGGATGGAACGGTGCCGGACAGTCTTCATTCCCCCATTTATTCAGGTGACAGCATCACTGTTGAAAAATCTTGCCAACTAAGTGCCAAGGCCTTTTTGCCCGGTTGGATCAGCAGCGAAGTGGCCGCGCGC
>JANMME010000049.1:0-2215 GCA_031373015.1 Saprospiraceae bacterium | reverse complement strand
GATGCCAGGGGAGGTGAGCAAGTGGACGTTGGTGGTTTTGCCCTTGTCTTGATCCGTCCAGACGTAGGTACGTTCAAACCACAATCGCCATTGGTTGAGCAGAGGCGCACCGAAGTGGTTGATGGTCAGGTGCAAAAGCATGACTGCCGTGGCAGCAACAAGGTAGGGCTGAAGCAATCGCCTGAATCCGATGCCTGCATTGAAAACAGACAAGATTTCTGCATTGGAAGCCAGCCTTGACGTAAAAAAAACCACCCCGATGAGTGTATAAAGCGGCAGCAACAGGCTCGCCATGTGTGTCACGAAACCCATGTAGTAGGCGATTACATCCTTCCAGGTGCAAGGCTTTTCGATGATGCTCTGCACCTTGTCGCTAAAGTCAATCGCACAAGAGATCATGCTGAAAATCAACAGCGAGAAAAATACCGTGGAGAGGTATTGCCGGATGAGGTAGGCGTCGAGGACTTTGAATTTCAGAGGATTTGTGTTCATTGAAAATATGGAACCCTTGTTAAAGCATCTGGATTATGATTGCAAAGTGGTACGGGTTTCCCACATTTCATCTGTATTCAATACCCAAAAAACATCTTTTTCGCGGAGGCCTTGGCGCAATTTTTTATCACCCGACCATAGTTTACATTCCAAATGGAGCGCAAGTGCAATATGTTCGGTATCGTCTGGATCAATGTTTTCAACTAGGCTTTCTGCGTATAACAGCGTGTGAGTAGGGAGCAAACGGGTATCAATGAAGGTAATTTTTGAAAAAATAAGTCCCTTTGAAACTTGTATTTCAGCATCCGAAAAATTTGAGATTTTTTTCAATTTTTCGTGATGTTCTAATAATTCTTCTTTTAGAAAATCACAGCCAAAGAAGTGTATTAGGCTATCGGAGTTCATCATAAGGTCGCCAATTTTTCCTAAGCTATTCAAAACAGCACTAAATACAATATTCGTGTCAACAACGATATTCATTGCAATAGGCGCTTTTTATTTCGTGCCCAACGGCCTTTTTTGACTTCAAGAACTAATTGGTCTACATCCTCTTGCGAGGCTTTACCGTTTGCGGTAACTTCTCGATAAGTAAGAAAATCCAATAGGCGTTGGAGGCCCTCGATATTTACATGTACAGGGACTTTTATTATGATCTCAGAAGACGTACGTTCTATCGTCATGGCATTTAATTTTTACAAAAGTACCAATTCTAGTCTAAATACTACGCTTTAGCCTTTTTATAAACCGGCACAGTAGAACAAGGCTCCCCAAACATGATACTGAGTGCTACTGGTTGCAATTTTCGGGTAATTTCCAGATAAGCTGAGGCTGGCACAGGTTTGTCGCTGCAACCTTTTAAAACGATTCGCTTGCCTTCATATGGTTGCATATCAAGCATGCTGATCTTTTTCAGGAACGCTTTCTCGGCAAATTCTGCTGGCTCGCACAGTGCAATATCTTGTACGAAGGGTGCAGCGTGTGTGGCTACGAGCATGTATGCCCAGAGCGGAATAATGGCATCGGCGGAACAGAATACAGCGAGGTTTTTCCCACGGTATTGCTCCCAATCAAGTGCTTGGAGCGCCTCGCGGAAGTCCTTTTCCTTCAAGATCAATTCCATAAAGAGATAGCCCTTCAGGTCGAAAGGAACGACTTCTCCAGTCGGATACATTTCCTCCAGATCAATGGTGACGAGGCTGCTGTTAGCAATGCGGTTCACCAGCGGTTGTTCGAGTGTGGCTTCCATGATTGTAGTGACCCTCCTTCGCTGAAGCACGGCGGGTAAATTGGTGATTAGTTGACCCTCCTTCGCTGAAGCTATGGCGGGTAAATTGGTGACTGGTTTATTGGTAATTAGTGGACTGGTGTCTGTCTCCCTCCTCCGCCAAGGCTACCGCGGGTAGAACCGCCTCTTCCAACGAGGGCATTTCTCCTACGCTATTCTCCTCGTCTTTGAAATCCTTAGGCTTGGGCAGATCTGTCAAACTATTGATACCCAGATAATCCATAAACTTTTCAGTGGTACCGTACAGGAGTGGGCGGCCCGGACCTTCGCTGCGTCCGGTGATGAAAACAAGTTCCTTTTCCAAAAGTTTTTGGAGCGCGTAATCGCAGTTCACCCCCCGTATCTCCTCTATTTCCGGGCGGCTTACGGGTTGCTTGTAGGCAATGAGCGCCAAGGTTTCGAGTGCGGCTTGCGAAAGCCGTTTTTTGGTCGCCTGAC
>JANMME010000047.1:0-2719 GCA_031373015.1 Saprospiraceae bacterium | reverse complement strand
GCCATCAGAATCGAGCCGAAAACAACGACAATACCAGTCAATCCTTTGGCAGTCTTGAAACCTGCGAAGCCTCCCCGGCTTTACACCCTTGCTGAATTTCTCCGAAAAGAGGAAAAATCCCTGCGTAAACACGAATACCATAATGGAAAAATTATTGTCATGTCCTATTCAAGACTCCCTCATAACCTCATTAGTGGCAACATTATAACGGCTCTTAATATAGCCATTGAAAAAATTGGCAAGGATTACATGGTAGCCACCAGCGATCAAATGGTTTATTTTACTGATTTGAATATTGGGGTATACCCCGATGCTTTGGTGGTGTGCGAAAAACCCGAATTCTATGATGATGGCCAGTTGTTGCTCACAAACCCCGTACTGGTGGTGGAAGTGCTTTCCAAAAGCACCCGCAACTATGACCTCAAAGGAAAATTTGACCTGTATAAAACCCTGCCGTCTTTCCGCGAATATGTGTTGGTGGAGCAAAACAAAATCAGTGTAGAAACGCGGTTTCGTGTGGAGCCCAACCTTTGGCGTGAAAACAGAGAAACCGAAATCGAGGCCACGCTTAAACTCGAATCGCTTGGTATTTCGTTGCCTATAAAAGATATTTACAAAAAAGTTCAGGATTTGTGGGCTAGGTAAAGTTTCAAATTTTACTTACCTTTAAATCCTAATCCCCAAAATTTCAAATTTAAACGCGCTTCCAAATGCTAGCGAAAACCTACGCCGGCTCCGTCCATGGAGTTGATGCACAATTAATTACCATTGAAACCAACTGCGGCGGCGCCCTCGGCAACACCGACAAACTCGGCATTTACATCGTGGGCCTGCCCGATAGTGCTGTCCGCGAAAGCCTCCCGCGCATTGAAGCGGCGGTGAAAAACTCCGGCTACCGACAGCCTCGGCTGAAAACCATCATCAACCTCGCTCCTGCAGACATCCGAAAAGAAGGTTCTGCTTTTGACCTGCCCATCGCATTGGGAATGCTCGCCGCTGCCTGCCTGATCCCTCCTGATGGCTTCGAGGATTACATCATCATGGGCGAGCTCTCACTGGATGGGTCGCTACGCCCCATTAAAGGCGCTTTGCCGATTTCGATCAAAGCACGAAAGGAAAATTTCAAAGGCTTTATTTTACCCAAGGCAAACGCACGTGAAGCGGCCATTGTAAACGATATCGCGGTGTACGGCGTAGAAACCCTGCTCGAAGCCATTGACGTGCTAGGCGGCAATTCCGACATTAAGCCTCTGGTTGTCAATACCCGCGATGAATTTGCCAATGCCAGCAGCATTTACGATGTGGATTTTTCCGACGTGAAAGGCCAGGAAAACATCAAGCGAGCCCTCGAACTCGCGGCTGCCGGTGGACACAACGTGATCCTCATCGGTCCGCCGGGCGCAGGCAAAACCATGCTGGCCCGGCGATTGCCGACCATCCTGCCTCCGCTTACTTTATACGAAGCGCTGGAAACCACCAAAATCCACTCGGTTTCTGGTATTCTCCCTGACAACGCGGCCCTCATCACCAATCGCCCCTTCCGTGCGCCCCACCATACCATCAGCGATGTGGCCCTCGTAGGTGGCGGCTCTGACCCGATGCCGGGAGAGATCAGTCTGGCACATAACGGGGTGCTTTTTTTAGACGAATTGCCCGAGTTCAAACGCACGGCCCTGGAGGTGATGCGCCAACCCATGGAAGAGCGCCGCGTCACGATCAGCCGCGCAAAATCTACGGTCGAGTACCCGGCGGGGTTTATGCTGGTGGCGAGCATGAACCCCTGAGGGTTCGTTGCATAGTTGCATCGTTTCCAGATGCAGAAGGATTCTGAATACTAAAATTTACAGAGTTACCAGGTTCGTTGCTAAGCGTAGGGATGTAAGAGAGGTTGATTGCTATGTCCTGCGCCCCGGCCACTATTGAGGACGTAATGGTCTCAATGATGGTCTTTTTCTCCTCTTTGGTAAAGGTGTACCACTGCTTGTGCAGGTTTTGAGCATCGCTCAAAACCTGCACATTATCTAGGCTTTGCATCCGTAAGGCATCAATCTGCCCTTGCAACTCCATCATGGATTGCTCCACTTGGGTTTGTGCATTGTATATTGGTGTATGTTGTTCTTTGAATGCTTCCTTCGAGATTTGACCTTCATGGTACAGTTCAAAGATGTTATCCACCTTGTGTTTGATCTTTTGATATTCCTTCTTACGTATTTCCAGCAGTTCTTCCTTGTCTTGTAGCATCAACTTCTCTTTGTCCAAGTGGCCTTGGATTTCTGTGTCTGAGAACAGGAAGCTTTCAAGCTGAATATGGAAGATATCTTCCAAGTCATTCGGGTCAACTTTGTTCTTGCAGTTCGGGCAGACATACTTTGGAGAAATGGTTCTCATGTACATTTTGGCCCCACATTCACATTGTAAGATTCCGCTGAAAAGATGAACTCCTTTTCTTCTCACCTTGTCTTTGTTCTTGTTCATGTCGTCCAAAATTCTGTTGCAATTTTCCCAGAGTTCATCCGAAATGATTCGAGGAGCCTCATTGAAAATCCATTCTTCACTTGGCTTCATTTTCCATTTTTTTCCGTCTCCTGCACTTTCGGTATAATTTACTCGTCTCATTCCTTTTGCGATAGGGTCACGAAGCATTCGGTCGATGGATGTATCCGTAAATTCACCTCGTCTTGTTCTGTATCCTTGATCGTTCAGCATCTGCGCCACGGTC
>JANMME010000016.1:0-4341 GCA_031373015.1 Saprospiraceae bacterium | reverse complement strand
CCCCCCGCAACCTATTCTCCAAACACTTTTTGTCCACCACAACTCACGCGCGGGGCGCGTGGCGGCCCCCCCCCCCAACAAAAACGGCGGAGCTCAATTTCGGGAAAAATGAATCAATTTAAGGCTTAGCCTGACGGCTATGGCGAGGACGCCAACAACGGCACAGGCGATTACTTTTTGCTCAAAAATACTTGATAATCAATGCTTTTCCGTTGTTAGCGTCCTCGCCAACAACAACGACGGAGCGGAATCCAAAGAGAATTTACGAAGTTTTTTTCCTTAGCCTGACGGCTATGGTGGAAACACCAAGCACTGCGCTAGGCTTATTTTTGGTGTAAGAGAGGGGAAGACCAAGCGAGGCTGAAAAAGCCAGTCACATTCTGTGCAAAAAACATTTTTACCTTGGCCGTGTGAAAAGTCCCTAAAATGGGCTTAATCAACAACTCCTTTCTCAAAACCTCTAACCTCTCCGTAATTATGGCAACCAAAAAAATATTTCTAAGCGAATCAGAAATGCCCACCCATTGGTACAATGTGGTTGCCGACATGCCCAATAAACTTTTACCATCGCTTCATCCGGTCACCAAACAACCCCTCGCGCTGGAGGATCTTACCGCTTCGTTCCCAATGGCCACCATCATGCAGGAGATAGCAACCGAACGCTTTATAGAAATACCGGATCAGGTAAACGACTTTTATAAATTATGGAGACCCACACCCCTGGTAAGAGCCTTTGGCTTGGAAAAACTATTAGACACCCCGGCAAAAATCTATTATAAAAATGAGGGCATTAGTCCGTCTGGTTCTCATAAAGCCAATACCGCCATTCCCCAGGTTTACTATGCCAAGCAGGAAGGGGCTAAAAAAATGGTTACCGACACGGGCGCCGGGCAGTGGGGAAGTGCCTTAAGTTTTGCCTGTTCCTTGTTTGGTATGGATTGTGAAGTATTTATGGTCAGGGTTAGTTATGACCAGAAGCCGTATCGGAAAACCTTTATGCAGATATATGGAGCAGATGTTTGCGCCTCTCCCAGTAACCGAACACAATTTGGAACAAGCGTTTTATCTCAATTTCCCAACCATCAAGGCAGCATAGGTATTGCCGGCTCTGAAGCAAATGAGCGCATTATGACCGGAGCCGACGCAAAACGAGGTTTTGGTTCCGCTTTAAATAGTGTAATGCTGCATCAAACGATTGTTGGGCAGGAAGCATTAAAGCAACTGGAATATGCCGGAGATTATCCGGATGTGGTGATCGCGCCGATGGGCGGAGGATCAAGTTTTGCGGGTATCTCCTTTCCTTTTCTTCAATTAAAATTACAAGGCAAACGCAATGTACGTTGTGTAGCCGTTGAGGCGGCCAGTTGCCCGCGAATGACTAAAGGTGTTTTCTGTTATGATTTTGGCGATGTGGCAGGTTATTCCGCATTGGTACCTATGTATACCTTAGGCCACAATTATCAAGTACCTGGTATCCACGCGGGTGGCTTGCGTTGGCATGGTACGGGTCCGATTTGCAGCCAACTCCTGAAAGACGGATTGATCGAGGCAGTAGCCATTCAACAATTGGAATGTTTTGAAGCAGGATTGATGTTTGCCAAAACGGAGGGCATTATTCCGGCGCCGGAGGCCACGCATGCTATTGCACAGGTGATCCGCGAAGCCAATCAGGCCAAAGTAGAAGGAAAATCAAGAACGATCTTATTCAATCAATGCGGGCATGGTCATTTTGATATGCAGGCATATGCAGACTACTTTGATGGAAAATTAGCGGACCACGTCTTTGATGAGGCAGCATTGGAGATCAGCTTGAAAGAGCTTGAAGCACTTCAACCTGTTTAAGTTGGTGGTCAAAATTAATTTAACCTAACCGCAGAGGCGCAGAGATTTTGAAAATCAACACTTTGCGTCTCTGTGCCTCTGCGGTTTATTTTTGTCGCAGTGCTTAAATATGGAAGGATTTCCCGACTCAATAGAAGATTTACGGAAACAACTGGACGAAAAAAGTCTCGAGTTGGAGCAAATAAAGCGGGCGAATGCGTTTGAGCAATCGCTGGAGGCGGCACTCGAAAGCGTAAGGAGTCTTTCGTTGAGCATGAAAAAAAGCGAAGAGCTTTTTGGAGTCATCCAGTTGATACTGGATCAATTGCTAATCTTAAAAATCAATGTTGAATTTGCAGCCTTGGGTTTGAATCCCTACGATAGCGATGACGTAGATTGTTGGGTAGCAGTACCAGGCGCGTTATATCCGTTTAAAATATTTGTCCCTTATTTTGATCATCTTTCATACAATCTGTTTAAGGATGCGAAAGAGAAAGGCCTTAACTCTTTTGCGTTTTGTCTAAGCTTCGAGGAAAAAAACCAGTGGCTTGATCATGTCTATAAACATATGCCCGGCGTTCCTGAGGAAAGGAAAAAACATAATTATAGTACTCCCGGATTTACCCAAGGATCGGAACTAAGAAGACACTTCAGTATAAATATCAACAACTATTCAGGTGTTCCTTACACAGCAGCAGAACTTATGGTGCTCAAACGCTTCGGTAATGCATTCGAGCAAGTGTATTCCCGTTTTCTGGATCTTCAAATAGCAGAATCCAACGCGGTGCGTTTACAGGAATTAGATACCTTTAAATCAAGGCTTTATACCAATATTACCCACGAATTCAGAACGCCCTTAACCGTTATTCTCGGCATGGCGCAGCAGGCATCGGAAAAGCCGCAGGAGTCTTTACAAGAAGGTATGACATTAATTACCCGCAATGGTCAAAACCTGCTCAACCTTGTCAATCAAATACTGGATTTAAGCAAATTAGAGAGCGGAAATTTATCCTTACACTACCAACAAGGAGATGTCGTCAATTTTGTGGAATACATCCTTGAAAGCTTGCATTCCCTCGCGCAAAGCAAAGGCGTTCAAATGCATTTCCTTTCTGATATGGAGGTCTTGACGATTGATTTTGACCAAACAAGATTGCAGCAAGTTGTAACCAATCTTTTATCCAATGCCATTAAATTCACGCCAAAAGGAGGCCATATTTATCTATCGCTCCACACCCAAAAGGAAGCTTTGGTGCTAAAAGTAAAAGACAATGGCGCCGGCATCCCGCCCGACAAGCTTCCCCTTATCTTCGACCGTTTCTATCAGGTAGATGACACGGCCACCCGGCACGGCGAAGGCACTGGCATCGGCCTGACGCTGACTAAGGAACTGGTGGAACTCATGGGTGGAAAAATAACCGTACAAAGCCCGGCTCCTGACGGGGTAGGAACGGAGTTCAGCGTTTCCCTGCCCATCCATCAGAACGCAGAAATGGGCCCCGCCAAACTCCCTGCGCCGCTTATGACAGCGCCCTCCTTTTCAGACGAAATGGCGGCAACGCAAACAACGGAAACCCCCCTGCTGCCTAATCCGGATTTGCCACTCTTGTTGCTCATCGAAGACAACACAGATGTGGCCATGTATATTAAAGCCTGTTTGGAGGGCCGTTATACCATAGAATGGGCTGCCAATGGTGCCATCGGCATCGAAAGGGCTCTGGAGACCATTCCCGACATCATCATCAGCGACGTGATGATGCCCGAAAAGGACGGCTACGAGGTATGCCAGACCTTGAAGCACGACGAGCGCACCAGCCACGTGCCCATTGTGCTGCTCACCGCCAAGGCAGACGTGCAGTCGAAGCTGGAGGGGCTGGGCGTTGGCGCAGATGCTTATTTGTCGAAACCATTCCTGAAAGAAGAGCTGTTCATCCGGCTGGAAAAACTGGTCGAGCTGCGCCGCCGCTTGCAGGAAAAATATGCCGGAAAAGATTTTGTCGCCTTCTCCAGGGAAGCCCCTGCCCCTGCGATGTCCAGCCCCGATGACGCTTTTTTGAAAAGGGCCACCTCCTTCATCCTCGCCGACCTCGACGATGCCGAATTTGGCAACGAGGAACTCGCCCGAAAGATGATCATGAGCGAATCGTCGCTGAACCGCAAAATGAAGGCCCTCACGGACAAGACCCTGTCCCTTTTTATCCGCAGCGTGCGCTTGCAGCAGGGCAAGATCCTGCTCCAAACTACGGACCTGAACATCTCCGAAATAGCCTACTCCGTCGGCTTCACCGACCCTGCATACTTCTCCCGCATTTTTTCACAGGAATTTGGCGCTGCGCCCAGCAAGTTTAACAACTGATTGATTTTCAGTTTTTTAGGCCACACTACTGGACATTCTTGTTTTGCAATTGAAGCCTATAAGGTTTTGAAAGCCTATGGTATGTACACAAGTTGATTAAGGACTTTCAAACAAGTGCTAAACGTGTTTTTTTGACAGGATGGACAGGATTTAACAGGATGGAG
>JANMME010001131.1:0-7546 GCA_031373015.1 Saprospiraceae bacterium | reverse complement strand
TTGCCTATCTTTGCCTCAAGATGTTTTTTAGACATTGATTTCCTTCTTTTTTTGTTGCTCGCACAGCAAAAATATGAAGGATTTTTTTTTGCCCTTTGGACACCCTACCCTCTGGGACGTACCAAAGTCAAAATTTGGGGTGATTTTCAAGCAAGCATGTCAACACTCTACCTCATCCCCTGTCCCATCACAGAAAATGCCCTGCATACCGTGCCGCCGTATGCACAAGAAATTGCGCGGCATTTGGATGTTTTCATCGTGGAACGGGCGAAAACGGCGCGGCACTTTGTTAAAAGCCTTGGTCCTTCGCGATCTATTCAGGAAATGATTTTTGTGGAACTTCCAGACAATCAAGATTTTGAAGAAGCCGAAGGCGTTTTTAGCGAAGCAGTAAAATCTGGCAAAAACATTGGGTTGCTTTCCGAAGCCGGTTGCCCGGGCGTGGCTGACCCCGGCGCGGCCATTGTCGCGCTGGCGCACAAGGAAGGAGTAAAAGTGGTGCCATTAGTAGGGCCGTCCTCCATATTATTGGCGCTCATGGCTTCTGGCATGAACGGACAGCGGTTCAGTTTTCACGGTTACCTGCCCCCCAAGCGCCCCGAACTCGCCAAGGAGCTCCGCCGCTTGGAGAACCTTTCCCGTCAACAAGACCAGACCCAGATCTTTATTGAAACGCCCTACCGATCGCAGATGGTGCTGGAAGTGGCACTCGAATCTTTGCAGCCCACAACTTATTTCGGTGTGGCGCAAGACCTCACAGGCGAAGCAGAGTTCATTCGTACCCTTTCCGTAAAGGATTGGAACAAGTCAGGGAAAAAGACGCTGGAGAAATTGCCGGGGGTGTTTTTGGTGTATGTCGGGAACAAATAGATTTTTTTAAACACATAAGGCACATAAGGACACTCTTTTAAACACATAAGGCACATAAGGACACATAAGTTGTCAAAATCAAGCTTCTTATGTGTCCTTATGTGCCTTATGTGTTTAAAAGAGTGTCCTTATGTGTTTAACGAATAATCGCGAATTGCGCCCCAAAATTCATGCGCAGCGTGGGGATAAACTTAGGCGCATCGGCATAAAGGGCATATATTTCCGGGTTTTCGCTCCAAACAATCGAAGGCCGGGCAATAAGCCGAAAACCTTCAGACCTGAACAAATTGAACCCGATGCCAAAGTTGAAACTGGTGGTTCGTTTCTTAATCAGGTCGTCGTGCCGAAGTTCGTAAGGCCAAGGTTGTTTGACTTCTGCGCCGCTAAAAACAATGCGGTCTGGCGTACCGGAGTCAAAAAAATCAACCGTCATACCCGCTTGCAGGTACACACATTGACAGCGGTGAACCCGCACCTCGATCTTGAGCGGCACCGTCCAATAGGCAGGCTTAAACTCGCGAATATCGGTCAGATAGTAAGTCACCGGCACCCCGCCTTCTTCGCGCATTACGGTTTGGCCAGTACTCAACCCATATTCGTAATCTTGATAGTATTTGCGCCCAATGGCTGCGCCCAATGCGAGGGAGCCAATGGGCACTTCCAATTGGAAACTGGGAATAAATCGAGGCTTAAAGCCGTCGGTCAGCTGGCTCACGTCGAAGCCCATTTCGAGGCCGCCTACGAGTTTACCAAAATTCCGTTGGGCAAAGCCCATTTGGATGAAACAGCCAAGGGCCAAAAACAAGGCAAGTTTTTTCATAGCGCAGATAAGTTTGGTTCAAAGATAATGGGAAGGAGTTGTACGCTGCTTTCTCGGGCAACATAAAACGAAAAACCCCGTCCGGCGCATGGCCTGACGGGGTTCGTGTATCGCTGGTTCTGAATTACTTTATTTGATTTTGGCGATGTCTGCGCTGGTGTTGTTGATACCGCGGCTTGTCCATTCGATTTTGTCTGGGTTGCCAGCGGTGGTCAGTCGGACCGTAGCGGCTTCTACCAAAGTAAGGCCAGTCACTTTATTGCCGATGTGGCCATTCTCGCGGTAGTTGTTTTCCCAGTTCACTTTGTATTCGTTCACGCTTGCGGTCAGCGATTCGTTGATCGTGGCCACTGTCAGCGTCTCAGGGTTTACGCCAGCCACAAAGTGTGTGCCGAGGTATTCGCCTTGCTTGCTGAAAACGCTGATGCTGTAAGTCTTCGTGCCACGGCTAAAACCGCGGGCGATATTGTAAAGGACTGCTGTGTATTCTTTCGTCTCGAAAGCGGCTACTGGTTCTGGGCACACTGGCATGTTGCTGTAAGATGCGCTGCGCTCCAACTCAGGAAGAAACTGGTAGAACTCCCAACCAAGGCGCGCGGCTTTCACTGCTGGGCGGGTTTCGAGTTGACCTTGTAGGTCTTGTGCGTTGAAGGTGTAGGGAAGCGAAGCCTTTGGGAACTGAGCCAAGAAATCTTGGAACGTAGGCGTTGCATCCTGAGCATTCAGGGTAACGATGCTTGCCAGAGCAAGGAGTAAAGCCGGGATTAATTTTAAATTTTTCATTGTAAAGATCGGATTTGGATTTTAGTGTGTGGAGTATTTTTCTGCGGTTTGATCAGTGTGCGTTTGCCTGTTTCCCCTTCTAGTTCAAAATGCTTGCCAAAAAATTCAAGCAGGGGCTTTTCGCAAAAAAAAATTCCAAAAAAGTGAGAATTAGACTTTTTGGGGTACAAAAGTCACGTTTAACGGTATCTTTTTTTTAGAAAACGGTTGCGAAGACCTTGCCAACATTTCAAAGAACCAGCGATGGGTATCAATTGCCTAAGCACGCAAACCGTGAACGGTTTGCGTGTTAAAGTTTTTTTGGCACAGCGGTTTTCGAGTTATTCCGGAAAGAGGATGGGCAGGAGAAATTTTGCACAGAAGAATAGTTGCAACGCAAGCGCCGTGACCAAAATACCCCTGGTGAGCCGGCGAAAAAACAGGAACCCATAGCAATAGAGCCGATCCCAGGCAGGGAAAAGCACCAACAGCACCAAGGCATAGACCGGGAGCAAGTGGCGCAGATCCTGCTGTGGCATACCGCCTAACAAAATCAGGTACGCCGTGATAGAGGCCAACAATATTTTTTTTGCTGGAAGCACGAGGTCGGTCTTTTTGTAAAGAAAAAACAAGCCCGGCAGCGGAAGGCAAAACGCCGGATGGGAAAGTGGAAACAGCAAAAACAAGACGTTGGGCAGTGTATAATGCGATATGACGCCACTACTGCTTACAAAAGTGTTTTTGAAAAAATGGGTCGCCGACCACTGCGTCAGGCTCGAGTGCGCAAGCGGGTTTTCGACCCAATGAGCCGTTAACCAAAAATGCGGCAGCAATGCCACGCCGCCGAATAGAATTGCCCCCAAAATGGGAAGCCATTTTTTCCTTGTCCATAAAAAATGGCCAAGGAATCCGCCCAATGGCAACAACAAGGCCGCCCGGGAATACTGGGCGCTGATTGCCAACACAGTAAATATGGATGCGCAAATAACATCGGTGGCTCGCCTGTTTTCAAAAGCACGAAGCCCAAAGAAAAATGCCGCCAGCGCGAGCAACAAGCCCAGCCCATCGCTCAAACTGGTCAGACCTACTTGGAAAAACATGGGCGCAAGCAGAAAGCCGAGACCTGTATATGTCCAACGGCTCTCAACTCTGGCGCCTGGTGCGAGTAAAGCCAAAAGTCGCTCAAAAAACAACAGTCCGAGCGTTACTGCCAGCCACGATACGCACCGTAAGGCCAATATGGTATCGCCCACCCAAAAACCCATCAGGGCTCCGGCGAAAAGTAAGGCAAGGCACAAAAAGAAAAGCCCGAGCAGAAGTCGGGAAAGGAGAGAATGCGAAGTCATGCCTACAAATCACTGTCAAGTGGAGCGTTCGGGTCACTGAATTGCTTACGCACGGGTTCTGGCGCGTCTGATTTTGTGCCCCGATACAGATAGTAAATGAGAATGCCTGAAATGATGATTCCCGAAGCACTGCCCGAGGCAATGGTGATGAGGATGTTCAGCACACAAAAACCAATGCCAATCCAGAAAGGCATTTTGTTGCCCGTTTGTTTTGCCCAATAACCCAAGCCCAGCAAGATGCCACCTGCCACCACGAGGCCAATGGCGTTTGCCCAGCGATCTTCTTCTGAGGAGATGAAAAACAGGATCGGAGCAAATACCAGTTGGGCCCCGCCGACCCAAGTGAGTCCTTTTACGGCAGAAGCAAACCCGTCTACATAGCCGCTTTTGGCACCGCTCACGAGTTCTACGCCATTTTGCCACACCTCCAGACCATAATCGGTGTACACTACCGTGACCTGGCGGCGATCTGGAAGCGAGAAACTGCGGCCTTGTTTTAATTCGTCTTTGTTGTTGAATGTACCGATGACTTCCCCATCTTTTTTGATGGTCATGTTCGACAGATTTTCACCCCATTCTAGTAGGAGGAGGTCAGAGTTGTCGAGGGTAACAGTTTTTTGATACATAGTGTAAAAAAGAGGTTTTGTTAACATGATTTATGCGAATCATGGGTTGAAAGCCCCAGCGGGGCGACCATATTTGTAGCTCCAAGGGGTGGCGAAATTCCTAGCCCCGGAGGGGCGGCAATATGTATTCTATGCCCAACAAAACAAATATTACCGCCCCTCTGGGGCTAGGGATGGGATTTGTTCCGCTAAAGCTACAAACATTTACGCCCCGCTGGGGCTTTTAAATCCAACCCATTATTCGCATGATTTTTCAAAAATCGGACTTTCATTCAAAATCTTACTCATTGATCTTGTAAAAGCCCAAATGCCATAACTATCGTTTCTGAATTTTCGTTCGCAAGGTAAGAAAAGACCTTGCCATACAGAAGTATGGGCAGTGTATCCAGAGTGCCGTACTTTTGCTCCCCGGCAAAAAACCGCGACTCCACACCATGTCCCGTTCCAGACGCACTCAATCACTGCTACAATTTGGCTTATTTGCATGCATCTTGCTGTTTGCCAACATATTAGCCAACTCATTTTACAGCCATCTTGACCTCACGGAGGAAAAACGCTTCACGCTCACCAAGCCCACCAAGGCGCTTTTGAGCGATTTAAAGGACCGCGTGTATGTGCGCGTGCTGCTCGATGGCGATTTCCCAGCAGGCTTCAAACGCCTCCAGACAGCCACCAAGGAAATGCTCGACGACTTCCGTTCCGAAAGCGGATACCTTGATTATCAGTTTGAAAACCCTTCGCTCGGAACGGTGGAACAAGTGAACGAACGGCGCAAAGCATTGGCCGAAGACGGCATCATTCCCTTCAACCTCCGTGTGGCAGATCTGGGGGAGAGTTCTCAGCAACTCATCTACCCAGTGGCTATTTTCCACTACAATGGCCGCCAAATGGTGGTCAAACTGTTGGAAAACAACTCCCCATCCCTTTCGCCCGACGAGGTGATCAACAATTCGGTGACTTTGCTGGAATACAAATTTGCCAACGTCATCAAAAAACTCCGCTCGGCAAAACGCTCTGTCATCCTTTTCACGCGCGACCACGGCGAACTCACGGAGTTGCAAACCACCGATTTGGAGCGTGGCCTTCAGCAGTTTTACGACACCGACCGCATCTCGCTCGATTCAGTGGTGCAGCTCAACCCCGCAGATTGCGCTTTGCTCGTAGTGGCCAAGCCCCGCTGGGCGTTTTCCGAAAAAGACAAGTTCAAGATTGACCAATATGCCATGAACGGCGGCCGTGTGCTCTGGCTGCTCGATCAGATGGACGCCAGCCTCGACAGCCTGAGCATGGCCGGCAAGTTTATCTCCACGCCCTATAACTTGAAACTCGAGGACATGCTCTTCAAATACGGTGTCCGAATCAACGCCGATGTAGTGCTAGATTTGAAATGCACCAAAATCCCGCTCCAAATAGGACAAGTAGGCAATCAACCGCAGTACCAGCTTTTTGACTGGTATTACCACATCGCTGCCCAGCCGGAGGGCATACACCCCGTGGTAAAAAACCTCGATCGGGTAGAGTTCAATTTTGCCTCCAGCATGGACACCCTCCGCACCAAAACAGCTATTCGCAAAACCGTGCTGTTGCGCAGCAGTCAGTATAGTAGGATGCAGTTCAACCCCGTGGACTTGAATTTTGAAATACTCAAATACGACCCAGACCCAGCGAAGTTTGACAAAGGCCCTCAAAATCTTGCTATTTTGCTCGATGGCAGCTTCCCCTCTGCGTTTGAAAATCGTGTTTCAGAAGAACTGCTGAGTGGAATGAAACAACTCGGCATAGAATATAAATCGGCTAGTGTGCCCACCCGCATGATCGTGGTCAGCGACGGCGACGTGGCCGCTAACTTTGTGCGCGACGCAGCAAGCAAACAGACCCTGCCCCTGGGTTTCAACCGTTTTGAAAAAGCAACCTACGCCAACAAAGATTTCATTATCAACGCTATAGAATACCTCATCGAGCCCAATGGTGTCATTGAGGCGCGTTCTAAAGAGATAAAACTTCGCTTGCTTGACACCGTCCGGGCAAAAGACGAGCAGAACTTCTGGCGCGGCCTCAATATGGCCTTGCCGCTGGTGTTCCTCGCCGCTTTCGGCTGGCTTTTCAACTGGCTTAGAAAAAGGCGGTATGCTAAAACATGATAAAACGAATCGTAAAAATGACCTTCCGGGAAGAGGCTGTTCAGACCTTTGTTGCGGAAGTTTTTGAACAAAGCAAGGCGCGGATTCGCGCTTTCGAGGGCTGTCAGCAAATGGAATTGCTTCGGCACAAATCTCGTCCCAACGTGCTGTTTACCCTCAGCATTTGGGATGAGGAGGCCTCGTTGGAGGCATACCGCGCTTCTGCACTTTTTACAGACACATGGGCCAAAACTAAGGCCCTTTTTGCCGAAAAGGCAGAGGCCTGGACGGTGGAAGTCATTGATTAGTGTAACCACATTTTAATATTATGGAAAAAGACGCAAAAGAACCCCACGATCATAAAATCAGCCCTGCCAGAAAACGAAAAGAATGGTCTAAAAAGCGCGGTGAAAACGCTTGGACTATGTTCAAGGTGATGGCCAAATTCGTGGACGGTTTTGAAGTGCTCAACAAAGTTGGGCCTTGTGTCTCCATCTTTGGCTCGGCACGCACCAAACCCGGTACGGTTTATTACGAATTGGCCGTAAAAATGGCTTCCCGTCTTGTCGAGGAAGGTTACGGCGTCATTACGGGCGGCGGACCAGGCATCATGGAAGCGGGCAACAAAGGCGCCTGGATGAAAGGTGGCACTTCGATTGGGCTCAACATTGACTTGCCTTTCGAACAACATCACAATGCTTTCATCGCCGCCGATCACAACCTGAAACACCGTTACTTCTTTGTGCGCAAAGTTATGTTCGTCAAGTATGCCCAGGCATTTGTGGCGATGCCCGGCGGATTCGGCACTTTAGACGAGTTGTTTGAAGTGCTCACACTGATTCAAACAAACAGGATACAACGGTTTCCGATCGTGCTAATGGGCATAGAATTTTGGGAGGGGTTGAAAAATTGGATTGTGGAAATTATGCTCCAACGCCACCACAATATCAATCCAGAAGACCTTGATTTATTCCTCGTAACGGACGACCCGGAGGAAGCGAT
>JANMME010001127.1:0-2702 GCA_031373015.1 Saprospiraceae bacterium | reverse complement strand
CATGCCCACAGCTCGTACGGCGGACGGATTGCCCACGCGTTCTGCAATATCGGAATAGCTGACGGTGCTGCCAAAGGGGATTTTGACCAGTTCGGCCCACACTTGCCGGTGGAAATCGGGCGCGCCACCCCAGTCCAGTTTCAGGTCAAAATTTTTTCTCGCACCCGCAAAATATTCCGCAATCTGCCGGGCGCACTCCGCCACTGGGTGGTGCTCGAACATTTCGGTAACCTCTTTGGCACTGGGGTCGGCGGAGGTCTCCCTATTCTCGCAGCGTTGGGCGGTGCGGACGCCAAGCTCGCTGCCTGTAATTTCCATGTGGCCAATGGGAGTCGGAATGATGTACCTTATTAGCATACAAGGGGAAATTAAAATGGTAAAATTGATTTAAGATTGACGATTACATGATTGTTGATTTTTGATGTGATGGCCGATTTGTTGAAGTTTGATGTAAGATGCTCTCCCGGCGCCTACATCATCCATCAAAAATTTTTCCATCCTACATTTCCATCAAAACAAATACACCGTCTGAAAATAAAGGCAATGGCCTCTCCAGCTTCTGGAAGCAGGAGCAGGGTCGTAATCACGCGGGTCGTACATAGGGAAAAGCCAGTGATTCCAACGGACTGTCATGCCCAAATGTCGGTTGAAAAAAAAATTGAACCCCAGCACCAAACTAAGGTCGTTTTTCTTCAGGAACTCAGGCGCCACACCGCTGAGCCAACTAAAATCGTCGTCCACTTTCGTACTAAAAAGGCGAGCGTAAGAAAGCCCGGCATTAATCGAGACCCTGTAAAAATTATATTTTTCGTCGTCGTACTCAATAAGCCAATCCTTGTAATGAAATTGAATCGGCACCTCTATGTAATTGAGTGTCAATGCAAAAGGGTTGGGGTCGTAGTCGCTGGGAATGAGCTCGTTCCGGCATCCGCGCTGCGAATAGAGGATTTCCATGCTGGCCTCCATGGGATCTTTGAGTCGGGCAACAACGCGAAGCCCTCCCTGAAAACCAAGTTTGTTGTAGCCCGCAGAAAGATCGCCGTCAATCTGGGAGGCGGTAAGACCCAGTACCGCCCCGGCTTTGAATCGGGGTTGAGCGGCAAGCAGCAGGGGGAGGATCAGGAGGGGGAAGAACAGGAGTGTTTTTTTCATGCTGTAGTGGTTGTGTTTTATAAACCTATGAGGTTTTTAAAACCTCATAGGTTTGTTCGAGCATACGAATTGTTCAAAACTTTCGGGAAGTTTGGACTTTAAGCATGGTATTTTTGCCCCACAAAATTGCTGCGAAAACCCGAGACAATATGCGCTACACGCAAACAACCCTCAAAAAAATAGAAGACGTCTTCGACGAGCTCGACTACACGGTGCGCTACGAGAAGGGCAGTTTCCAGAGCGGCTACTGTCTGGTGGAGAGCCGCCGAGTGGCCGTGGTCAACAAATTCTTTGATGTTGAAGCGCGGATCAACACGCTGCTGGACATTCTTTCTAAATTGGAATATGACCCGGCGGTGCTGTCGGAAGGGGCAAGAGAGCAGATGGAGAAGTGGAAGAGGAGTGGGGAGTAGTTCAGCTGCTACTGCTGGCTTGGCTCAGTAGATTTCAAGCAACCCTGCGGTGGGGTGAGTCAAGAAATCGTGAATGATTGCCTCGTTGTCAAGCACTCTGTCCACAATTTCTTTCGTCGTAACGTTGCCGCATTTCAGCCAAACGATTTTGGGTGGAAAACCTCGAAAAGTAAGAATCTTGGAAAAATCTGCGTCCTTGGTGAGGATATGCAGATTGTTTTGGCGTGCAAAATCCCAAATATCAGGGTCGTCTGAAGCATCCAAGCTGACCGACTCAACATGAAGGCATCCGGGGAATAGATGCTCTATCTTCCGAGCGATTTTCCACGAAAGGTTGTTGTCCAAGAGGAACACCAGGCAGCAACAGCTTGGGGGACAACAAGTTTGGTCTTCTCTGCCTCTGCCACATAAGCCAGCACAGCCATAATGTCCGCCTCGGTCAGTTTGGGGAAATCGTCCAAAATCTCCGAAATGCTCATGCCCGCAGCCAGATAACTAAGTACGTCATAGACTGTTATGCGCATCCCCCGGATGCAAGGTTGTCCGCTGCGCTTGCCCGGTTCGATGGTGATGATGTTTCTAAAATCGCTCATGATCGTCTGAATTGTGGGAACAAAAATAAGGCAAGAGCCGCGAAGTTGTGCCCTTTTTATTAGGAGGCAGCTTTGAGCCGCCTGCTCACTTACGTTCCAGCATATTCCGCACCGCCGCCACATCTGCCTGCCGCGCTGCGGGGATGATGCCGGCTTTTTCAAAGGTGTTGAGGTCGTCGAGAAAGGCTTCGCGGTAGGTAGGGTAGTCTTGTTCACCGAAAGGCTTGTCCATCCATTTTTTGTACTTGGCTAGGGCAGCGTCTTTTTTGCCTTGGAGGAGAAGGGCGGGCGCGAGGTTGCTGGGGAGGTATTTGTTTTCCGGGTCTAGTGCCATGCCTTCGCGGACATCGGATTCGATGGCGGCCCAAGTGTCGGGGGGGGTGAGCTCCTCCCAGTTGTCGCCAAGCTCTGGGAAGGCGTTGGCAACGATGTCGGCCCCTTCGTAGACAAGTGGGGGGAGGTCGTCATCGTCGTCGCCGTCAGGCCCCGCCACGTTGGCGTCGTTTAGCTGGGCTGCAGGAACTTGAGGCCAAGGGACGTCGCC
>JANMME010001107.1:0-3761 GCA_031373015.1 Saprospiraceae bacterium | reverse complement strand
CGCTATTCATGGTATGCTGACGGCCAAGGACACAACCATTGCCTACAAAGATGTGAACAAAGTGCTCAACATGGCGGACTACTATTTTGCATTGATCAAAAATATGGGGAGCACAGAAGGGCCTATGCAAACAAAATTGGCTTTACTCCAAAGCGAAAAAGAGGGCTTATTGCGTGATCTTGACGCTTGTATTAAAGCCAAGGACAAAGCAGAGCGTGATGCAAAAGATGCTCAGCAAGATGTACGCCGTTTGGAAATCCAAATGATGGGCAAAAAAAAGGAATAAATAAACAAAACGGCCCTTGGAGAATCGCCAAGAGCCGTTTTGTGATATTATCCTACAGATAGGATAGTTCTTATCTCTTTTCGATTTTTTGCGTTTTCGCAACTTGTTTGTTGCGGCCCACCAACTGCACGAGGTAAACACCTTTAACAAGATCACCCACATAATAGTGCTCGCCTTTGGAAGCTTCAAACACCTTCATTTTTTTGCCCAACAGGTTGAAGACTATGATTTGGCCGATGGCGTCAGCGTTGTCTTGAACCGAGATGTTTTCAGTGGTAGGGTTGGGGAAAACTGAAAGTTCGGGTCGGGGGGCGTTTTGGGCGCGAAGCGCGAGGGCGGCTAGCAGGAAAAACAATACGAGTAAGGGTTGTTTCATGTGCAAAAAATAAGATAAATGCCGCTTCTGTGACTGTCGCAAGGGCTAATTAGTAAAGAATTGGCTCGATAAAAACTGGTTGGGTGTATAATCTGTTGTCTGAATTCGTCTGCAAAATAGGGTGCTTATACATCCCAACCAAAATTTTCTTTGGATAGTTTGCAAAGATTTAACGTCCGGCACACAATAAGCGCGGAGCTTAGCTACCTGTTCACAGCCGTTGCCACCCGTTTGCTGTGTGTCAGCCGCCGTTCGCTTCGTTTTCTGCCCAGCAAATCAAGGTGGCTCATGTGGGCGTTTTTTTCATCTACGATGACTTGGGTAATACTCACTGTCTGCACTTTCCCGGCTCGGTTCATCACAAAATCGTTCTCGGGGTCGCCGATGCTGCCTTTTAGATGGAGGGTGATTATTGATTGTTTACCCGCCGTAGCTTTTGCGAAGGCGGGGTGACTCGTGCCCACCTTCGCTAAAGCTACGGCGGGTAAAGGTGATTGGTGACTAATGAGCCATTCCCTGAAAACTTGTTCGCGGCGGATTTGCATTGCTGGAGGGTAGAGGGTGGCGGAGCACCAAAAATGGGCTTGGTCAACGGGCAGGTTTTTCAGGAAACGCTGCTGTCCGTCCCAGCGAAATTCGGTTACCCGTTGAATGGAGCTTCCCGATCCCGATTTATTCGGGATTAAACTTTCGGGAAGTTGGTTTTGCTCAAAAAAGAGGAAGGTAAATGGCTCAATATTCTCTAAATCATAGTCTTCGAAAAACTCATCAGGGTTTTCCCAATCAAAAAAATCGAGCAGGATCAGCCCACGGCTGCGGCGGTAGGGCAACTGGCGGGTGTGCAAAACAAAAGCACCGTTGAGGAGGCAGGCCGTGCGCCCTTGGCTTGAAGTGGCGATCCAGCTGCCCCCTGCCATCGCATCGCGGGGGAAAAGCAAGCTGTGGCCGCCGGGTGTTTTTTCGCGGACTATGACCTGCGACGAGCGAGAAGGCGCTTCGTCGCGGTTGTGCGTGAGGATGAAGCCCGAGGGCCTCGGAAGATAAGTGACCGTACACATGATGGGCGCAAAGGTATGGCCGATCCAAATCAAGCCTGCTTTTCTGTTTTATCAAAAGCAAAAGGAAGCATCACAATTGCAAACATCACCAAACAAAGGAATTCGCCACCCACAATGTACCAGGGCCATTCGCCAAAAATATCTAGCATGGTAGGCGCATTGGGCTTTTGCCTCAGGTACATGAAATTGGTGCCCAGCAGGTAGTTGACACCCAGCACGAAGACAAAGTAGATGTTTATCCACAAAAACGCCTTCCCAAAACTCTTCCATGTAGGACGGAAGCGGTACACCAAAGCAGCATACAGAATGCTTTGTACCAAGCCCATGTGGATGATGAAATAGCGAAGGTTCATATAGTGCGGGAAGGAGTGCTGCACATCCGGTGTTATCAAGGCTTGAATACAGCCACCCATCACCATGAAATAGGTGATTTCAAAAAGGAAGAAGGAACGCCGCCAGAGCATGACGGGCAATAATAAGTTGATAAAGTAGCATGCATGGAAAGGCAGCACCAGCCCTAAATTCATCGGCCTTTCGAAGATGATCATGTAGAGCGAAATAGCCATCCACAATGCCACAGGGAGGAGGCTTTGTATCAAGCCAATGCGGCGTTGGCCTATTTCGGTCCGCTGCTTTTTGCCCAACCAAATCCAAAAGAACGCACTGCCCACACCAAGGGCCAGCCAGATGAAATGTTCTGTACCGTAATTTAGAAATTCAGGTGCGAATAAGATTAAGGGATGCAAAGCGCGTGGGTCTGGATGTTGTGTTTTTCTGCGCGAAAAGTAACAGGTTTTTCAACATTACGCCAATTGTTCCTCCCTTTTGTCAAATGCAAATGGCAGCATCACGAGCGTAAACATCATCAGGCAAAGGAATTCGCCGCCAACAATGTACCAGGGCCATTCGCCAAATAGGTCAAGTAGGCTGGCAGTAGCAGGCTTTTTGCTCAGATACATAAAGTTGGTGCCCAACAGGTAATTGATGCCCAGCACAAACACAAAATAGATATTCACCCATAAGAATGCCCGGCCAAAACTCTGCCATGTAGGTCGGAAACCATACACAAAAATTGCGTATAAAATGCTTTGCAACAGTCCCATGTGGACTATGAAAAAACGAAAATTGAGGTAGTGGGGAAAACCTTGTTCCAATGCAGGTGTGAGGAGAGACCAAATACAGCCGCCCATCACCATGTAATAGGTGGTTTCAAAAAGGAAAAACGAGCGCCGCCACAACATGATCGGCAGCAACAGGTTCATAAAATAACTGATGTGGAACGGAAGCACCAGGTTCAAATCCAGCGGGCTTTCAAAGAAAGTCATATAGAGCGACAGTACAATCCACAACACCGCCGGAATAAGACTTTGAATCAGCCCAATGCGGCGCTGACCCAAATCGCTTGTTTGCTTTTTGCCCAGCCATATCCAAAAGAGGATGCTCGCAGCACCCGCAAATAGCCAGGTGAAATGCTCCAGGCTGTAATTCTGAAATTTAGGGACGAATAGGAAGATCGGATACACAGTGCAAGCTCGGCTTCGTCTTTTGGCGGGTCGAAATGTAGCACAGTTGCGCGCGCTTTCTCATCCAATCAGGCCTGTTTTTTGACGAACGGCGAGTTTTTGAGCCAGAACCGCCAAGGCCATGCCGCACATTCCCCTGCATAGTCCACTCCGATGCGCGGGCCGGCGGCTATTTCATTTTCAGAAATTTTTTCATGTAAATCCTCAATCCAGATCGGAGAATCGGGCAAAACGAGACTTTGTCCTGTGAAATACTTGGTTAGCCCGAGTGCTTGTGACAGTGTACCGGGACCCGTGCTAAGGTTGACCATTGACTTTTGAGCATTGACTGTTGCTAAGATTCACTAAGTCGTAGTAAAAAAAGATTCATAAAGTCGTAGTAATCATGCTGTCTAAAAGTAGGCAGTCATGAAGAAAACGACACAAGAAGATCGCAATCTGATAGAAGAGTTAGTCAAGTCAGGCTTCAGGAGTTCTGAAATAGCTTTGCGAGTAGGGTGGTCGGTCAAGACAGTCGA
>JANMME010001077.1:0-19660 GCA_031373015.1 Saprospiraceae bacterium | reverse complement strand
GAAAGATTGGCCCAGTCGGGGGTGGCGCTCAGGTTGGTAATGACTGGTGCTTGGTTTTGGGCTGGAACAGCAAAAGAGATCAGAAGGAGGAGGCAAAGTGTGGCGAAGATTTTTTTCATAAAATTACTTTTGGCAAGTGATGCTGCAAATATAAACAAGGTTGCGTTTCAATTTGACTCAAAATACAAAAGGCACGCTTGACAGCGTGCCCATTGCAACAAACAAAACCAACTAAAAAACCTGCTTTTTTCTCCGCAAAAACTGTTTTTTGCGAATGATGACATAGAAACGGGCGAGGCTTTCCGTTCGCTGCTTGTGGGTTGAAATATTTTTTAAAAAAACAGGATCCCTGTTACTACCAGATCAATGTTGATGTTTTCTTTTGCGGATACATTCAGATTTAACAGGTCAAGCGTAGAACCGATGATGTTTAACTGAAGTTCGCCTTTTGCAACGAGTTTGCCTTGAATATCTGCTTGGTAGGAGATGAAATGCAATTCATAAGTGCCACTTTCGAGGAAAGAAAGGTTGAAAGCCCCGTCGGATGCAACGACCGAGCTGGTCACCGCGTTGGAAAACTGCACTTGCGAAGGGCCTTGCGGGAATTTTTCATTCTGGTTGTAAACGCCTGTTTTGTAGGCATAAACGATTATTTTATCGCTGCCAGAGACTCCGTCTGTACAATCACCGACAATACTTCCAGTAGTCGCCTTGTCCATCATACGCACGGCGGCGTTGAGTTCAGGGCCCGTAACAAACTGAAAATCACTAGTAGAGCCTGATTTGTAAACAATGGATTTGCGGAGGTCTATATCCACAATGACATCAGTGGTTTCATCGGCTTTGGTGCTGAAAACACCTTTTGCTTTTACCACCATAAGGCTTCCGCCTTCCAGTTTTCTTTTAGTGCCCGAGGCGTCCTTAACATAACACCCAGGGCTGTCTCCATTGGCATCGGTTTCGGTGTCAAGCACGAGCACGATTTCGCTGTAGGTGTCGGCATTCAGTTCACCTTCGCCGAGCAGTTTGGTTTGACCTTTTTGGTAAGCGAGCAGGTCGAAGCTCGTTTTGCCGTCAAAACCAGACCACGAAACGCCATCAACTTTGATGTCAACCACCGTGACAAATAATGCTTTCACATTTGAATCGTCAATGGGGGCATCGGTGATTTCGATTCGCGCTCTGGCTACACCTACAATAGGGTCTGGCGGGTCCAGATCTTTGAGGCACGAGGGCATGACCATCGTGAGCGTCCCGAGGATCAACATTGATTTCAGGCTTATAAATGGATTGCGTAGCATAGTGTTTCTGTGTTAGTGAAAAAATGGTCGGTTTTTGAGGCATTGGTCACATTTGGATTCTGGAGCTAGTTGTTCAAAGGATTACAATTCGGAACATTAAGATCTGTGCCTGCTAAAGTAGAAGTGCATGCCCACCACAAAGTCCCAGGCCGTGGTTAAGGTGCGTGTAGATTGATTGGCGTTATCTACACGAATGACATTTCTGCTGATGCCGTAATTGTATTTCACTTGACTTTCCAATGCAACGCGCCCATGGGAGAAGATGGTGTAACCGGGGCCAACCCCAAAAGTCTGGAGCGTGGTTGTTGCAGACTGGGTGTCTGTGCCGTCAGAAATTTGGGTGTCAGATTTACCATATCCATACACGCCGCCCAAGAACAAGGCCTGATCGCCTACAAATGGGAAGTAAAGCCTTGAAAAAGGGCCGAAAAGTATTTTGGTGTCAGAAGTGCTTGCTGAACCATTGGTATTGTCGCGATTGTCTTTGGAGGAACTTACCAAGTAATCCATTCCGAGGCCAAAAACAAAGTTTCGGGAAATGAAATAGCCGATAGTCGGCGTAAGGTGAAGTTGATAGGCAGTGTTCCCGCCTTTCTGAACGGTATTCCCATTGTCAATCTGGATGGTGGTCACGGAATTGACCAATCCGAACCCTGTACCGATCATAAAATTTCCACCCCGGAGCGCATCTTCATCATCATCATCAACGGGTGCTTGCCCTTGGTCGCCGGGGGTAGCGTAGTTATTGCGCTGGTTGCTGTTGTTGCTATTGCCTGCTTTTTGGTATCCATCATTTTGGGCGGACAGGGAGAATTGGGCAAGTAATATGATTATTGCAAGGAATAAGATTCTGTGAATAGCGGATTTCATAATAGAATGGATGTTTTACGAAGTGAAAAGTAATGGTTGTCCAGTCACTAGCAAAGCTGGTGCAGACATCAAAGAAGGCGTGGCCAATAAGAAATGGAAATAGGGAATCCGTAAAGAATAAATCCTGCTGCAAAGGTCAGGGCATGTGTGCTAGCACTGTTACACAATTACAAGTAAGTGTTGCAATATTCACACTTACCAAAAACTTCGGATGGGGAATCGCCGAACCAACGCTGCCGTATCTTGAAAAGGAGTGTCCTCAAACCGACCATTTTTCCAGCGTAAAAGATCTGCTGACTCATACGTCTGTTCCACCGGCTCCTCGTCCGTGGGAATCATGCTGTGCTGGATCTCCCGCCGAACGATGTCCTTTTTGCCGTCGCCGTCGTAGTCAAACAACCAGCTGCCGATCAGGACTTGGCCGCCGTCGCCGCCAAAAAATTCAGCCACGGTGATCCGATCTGTAAACTGCTTTTTAGCCTTGTCGAACAGAAACAGCGAATGATGGTGAAACCAGGATAGTCTGATCTCCACCCAATAAGCAGCGATATTTCTGTCCAGATTGAACTTTTGCCGACTCATCACCACCGACGAAGACGAATCTGCCAGGTAGTCAATGGGCAGTAACAAGACGGATGGCATGTTCGTGAAAAACACCCGGTTTGGGATGGTGTCTCGGGTAACCTTATCTTCCTCGGAGATTTCAATGTGCAGCGTATCGCGTAAGGGGAGCGATGGAAAGTAGGCCAATAATTCAGGAAATTGAACTTTATTGGTCGTTCGGCAGGCTGCTAATATTGTGAGGATGGAGATGAAAAAGAAGTGCGGTAATGTATTTCGGCGGAGCATCATTTTCTTGGTAAAGGTAGCGCACAAAATCTTTGTTGTGGCTAAGCGATAGAAAGCATACGGCAATCCAGATGCTGAATAGGGCAAAAAAGGAAATTTGTTCCCTAAAAAACAAAAGAAATGGAAGCGTGTTCTGTCGGAACTTTCAATGGATGGCGCCGTGCTTTTAACATAAGCAAGGGCTGGGGTTCGCGTGCAGATCTCCTGAAAGGTCATAAACAACGGCATTCAATTAAAAATCATGCGATTTTCTACGCTTTCATTGCTCTTTTTGCTTTTCACAGGCACCCTACAAGCCCAAAATACCGGCGCGCTCAGCGGTTCGGTCAAAGACAAACTCACCCAGGAGGCCCTCATCGGCGTGAGTATCAAACTCGAAGGCACGGATATCGGCACAGCGACCGATGTGGAGGGCAATTTCCGTATTGCAGGTATTCCACCCAAATCTTACAATATAGTAGCGACTTATGTGGGCTATGCCGCTCAAACCAAGTTCAATGTGGTTATCACCACCGGAAATACCAACCAATTGAACTTTGAACTCGAACCCGACAGCAAAGCACTCGGTGAAGTACTGGTTTCTGTAAATCGTTCCGTACGGATCGCTTCGGCTGAAACACCGCTTTCCATCCAAAACCTCTCTGTGGAGGAGATCAAAAGCAATCCGGGCGGCAACTTCGATATCAGTAGGGTAGTGCAGGCCCTGCCCGGCGTGGGCGGGGTGGCGGGCACGGGCGGCGGATTCCGCAACGACCTCATTATCAGAGGCGGAGGACCCAGCGAAAATGTGTTTTACCTCGACGGGGTGGAGATTCCGGTGATCAATCACTTTACCACTCAGGGTGCAGCAGGCGGCCCGACGGGAATGCTCAATGTAGCGTTTATTGAAGATGCGACCTTGGCGACCAGCGCCTTTAATGCACGTTACGACAATACACTTTCCTCTGTCTTGCAATTCCGCCAAAAGGATGGCAACCCGGAACGCATTCAGGGCAACGTACGCGTGGGCGCTTCAGAAACGGCGCTTACTTTAGAAGGCCCATTGGGCAAAAAGAATGGGAAAACGACTTTCCTCGCATCCGCCCGGCGTTCTTATCTGCAATTGCTGTTCAAGGCCATCGGTCTGCCCATTCGTCCTGATTACTGGGATTTCCAGTACAAGGTGACACACAAGATCAACGCCAAAACTACTTTCACGGCCCTTGGCGTAGGGGCGATTGACGACTTTTACTTCGAAGCGCCCAAAGACGCCACGCCAGAAAATCTCTATATTCTGAGTTCGGTACCCGGCGTAAATCAGTGGAATTACACCCAAGGCTTTTCCCTCAAACGCTTGATTGACAACGGTTTCTGGAATCTGACCTTCAGCCGTAATATGCTCGACAACCAGCTGGATCAGTTTGCCGACAACACCGACGGCAAGCAAAAAGATGAGGCGAAACGCATCCTGGGCATCCAAAGTCAGGAGATCGAAAACAAACTGCGATTCGACATGAACCGCTATTCCGGGGCCTGGAAATTCAGCGCCGGAGCCATGGCTCAATACGTCAAGTACAACAACAACTCTTACACCCGGCTGCGGGCTGAAATCCGCGACTCCGTAGGCAATGTGGTGCAACCTGCGGCAGAGATTCGCTTCAATACCGCCATTGATTTCTTTAAATTTGGCTTGTTTGGGCAAATCAACAGAACCTTTTTTAATGAGCAATTGGGGGTGTCGGCAGGCATTCGCGCAGATGGCAACACCTTCACAGGCGATGGTGCTAATCTGTTGAAAACCATTAGCCCACGTGTAAGTCTGAGTTACGCACTCGCGCCCAAATGGAAGTTGAACGCCTCCGTGGGGCGGTATTTCAAAACGCCGCTTTATACGGTATTGGGCTATCGCGATGATGCCGGGGTGCTGGTCAACAAAGACCAACCCTACCTGCAAAGCGACCATTATGTGGCAGGCCTGGAGTTTTTGCCGACGCGGGTGCTACGGCTTACCCTGGAAGGTTTTTATAAACAATACGCTGATTATCCGGTGAGTGCTTTCAACGGCATTTCATTGGCCAACCAGGGTGGCGGATTTGGCATTTTGGGCAACGAAAAAGTCTTGGCTGTGGGCAAAGGCGAGGCGTATGGAATGGAACTGTTTGCACAGCAAAAACTGAGCAAAAACCTGTATTTTACGGGTTCATATACCTTGTTTTGGTCAAAATTCAGCAATCAGGATGGCGAATTGATCGCTTCTGCCTGGGACAATCGCCACTTGCTTTCTTTGCTCGCGGGTTACAAATTCCGCCGAAACTGGGAATTGGGTATCAAATACCGCTGGCAGGGTGGGGTGCCTTACACCCCGCTTGACCTGGATGCCAGTCGCCTCAATTACGCCAGTATTGGTACGGGCGTACTCGACAACAGTCGTTTGAATACGCTCCGCTTGGGCAATTTCAACCAAATGGATGTGAGGGTTGACAAAAAATGGAATTTCAAACGGGTTACGCTCGATGTGTTTGTGGATATCCAGAATATTTTGAACGCCGTGAATCCGGCGCCGCCCAACTATACTTTCCAGCGCAGCGCTGACGGCAGCACTTTTGTCACCACGGATGGGAAACCGCTGATGTCGGATGGGAGCAATGCGATTCCGATTTTGTTGGACAATACGGAAGGGTCCTTATTGCCCAGTGTGGGGATTGTGGTCGAGTTTTGATCAAAGACGCTCATGTTACGCTGGAGTGATGAAAATCAGCTTCCACCATAACATAGCCCAATGTTTGACTTCAGCGATTTCTGCAATTTTGCACAATCATGAAAAACTCCCTTGCCGAGCTTCGGGCTGCCATCGAACGCATTTACCAAGGCCAAAAAAACGCTGAACTACAGTCGGCAAAAATCATCGCAAGCGTTCACCCGGAGCAGCGGCAAAGCATCACCAACCTTATCCACTACCTCGCCCTGCGGCGCGAGAACTTGCGCCCCTTGCAAGATGCATTGCACGATGCTGGCCTTTCGTCCTTAGCCAGTGCTGAAAGCCATATTTTGAGGCAAGTCCAGGCTGTTTTAGAGCGTTTGGGGGCAAAATTTTCAAAAAAAGAAATATCCACGGGAGATGCCGATGCCGGGACGAGTCAAATACGCCATCGTGCGGCTGCCTTGTTTGGATCAAAAAACGATGCTAATATCCCGCACTTGATGGTAACCTTTGAGAGGGGTATGGCTGACGATTATGCTGCTGTGAAAGCCCTCCTCAAGGCAGGGATGAATGTTGCCCGAATCAATAGTGCCCACGATGGCCCGGAAGTCTGGAAACGAATGGTCACCAATATTCACAGAGCTTCGAAGGAAACGGGCCGCTCCTGCAAAATATATCTCGATCTGGCCGGGCCCAAAATCCGCACCCAATTGCTCGGCAAAGGCCGTAAAAAGAAACGCATGAAATTGCGGGAAGGCGACCAGATTTTCCTTGCGGAAGCAAATGCCGCGTATGATAAAAAAGAAAAAGTAGTGGGTTGTACCCTTTCTGGCGTGGTAAAAGACCTGAAGGCGGGCAATCGGGTGCTGTTTGACGACGGACTATTTGAAGCGATGGTGGAATTTCCGGGTATTGAAATGGCCACTTTACGCATGAGCCGTATTTCAACCGATAAACCACGCCTTAAACCGGAAAAGGGCATCAATTTTCCCGACACAGAATTGACGGTTCGTTGCCTGACGGACTACGACAAATCGGTGATTCCATTTGCCCAGAAACACGCCGATATTTTGGGGTTTTCTTTTGTGCGCTCTGCCGCAGATGTGGCTGAATTGCAGGATTTATTGCGGCAGAATGGAGGGAAATCCTTACCTATTGTGCTCAAAGTCGAGACGTTTGAGGCCGTCCAAAACCTGCCCGCTTTGCTGTTGCAGGGCATGTTTGAGCCCTTGTTTGGGGTGATGATCGCGCGGGGCGACCTCGCCGTGGAAATTGGTTTTGAGCGCTTGAGCGAAATTCAGGAAGAAATCTTGTGGCTCTGCGAAGCGGCCCATGTGCCAGTTATTTGGGCAACCCAGGTGCTCGAAACCCTCAATAAAAGCGGCATCGCGACGCGCTCGGAAGTAAGCGACGCTGTTCGAGCCGCACAGGCCGAGTGTGTCATGCTCAATAAAGGTAAATATCTGCTCACGGTGCTTGCTACTTTACAGGACATCCTCCATCGAAGCGGGGGGCACCATGTCAAAAAACGCTATGTGTTCCGGCCTTTGAAAATTGCGGAGCGGTTTTTAGGTGGGGTTTAAACATTATACCTAATATGATGGAAACCCAAATGACGGATCAGGCTTAGATATTAAAGGCGCGCTTCGTTCTGTTTTTCTACATTCGCCTTTCGAAACGAAAAATAGAACCGCTATGCACGAGCCACTCCTGCACAATCTCCTCCAGCAAGAACTTGTTGGGGACGAAGATGTCGAAAAAATCGCGCTTTTTGAATCAAAAAAGCCCTTTTCGTTGCACTGGGAACTCAAGACCCTGATCTATCTCGGCGTCCTGCTCTTGAATATTGGCCTGGGCTTTTTGATTTATGAAAACATTGATACCATTGGTCATGCAGTGATCATTGCGCTGATCGGGGCTGTGAGTGCGACGTGTTTTTGGTATGCGCTTCGCCACCGGCAACCTTTTTCTATGGGCGAATTAAAAAGCCCGACCCCCTATTACGATTACATTTTGTTGCTGGGCTGCCTCAGCTTCCTGATCATGGAGGGTTATTGGCAGTATCAATACGGAATTTTTGGGACGCGCTATGGTTTGGCGACCTTTATCCCGACCGTGATGTTCTTTGCCCTGGCTTACTGGCTCGACAACAGGGGCGTATTGTCCATGGGTATCACGGGTTTGGCAACCTGGCTGGGCATCACCGTGACACCGCAGGACTTGCTTTCTCAAAATGATTTCAACAGCGCAGCCATCGTTCATACGGGTGTATTTCTTGGCTTGCTACTCAGCGCCGTTCCCTTTTTGAGCGAGCGATGGGGACTGAAAAAGCATTTTTCGCTGACCTATCTCAATTTTGGGGTACACATCCTGATGATCTCCACCCTTGCTGGGATGATAGCGCTGGGGCAATCTCTGCTCTATTTCCTCCTTTTGTGCCTCAACGTCGGCTTTTACCTGTGGTACGCTCGCACACGCAATTCACTTTACTTCCTGACAGTATCCGTGCTGTATGGCTATATTGGGTTTACTTATATGCTCATTGCCCACACGGAAAGCCTGAATCTAGGTTTTACGTTCTACCTCTTTTACTTCGTGCTATCCTGCGCCGGAGTGATCGTTTTCTTGACCAATTACAAACGCTTTATCAAAAACGACCGGCCATGATAGCATACAACACAGATTGGTTAGATGCGCTGCTGACCAAAGATACCGCCCGAAAATGGCAGGAGAAAGGATTGCTTTCTGATGAAAAATGGCAGGCCATACAGGAACGCTACACCTCGAATTTCTATTCGCCGAATATTTTTGTACGCATCGGACTGGCGATATTCACCCTGATCCTGCTGATGGCGGCGGGAGGATTGCTGGCATTGTTGGTAGAACCAAGTTCAGCGTTGGGCCTTTCTATCTTCAGCCTGTTTTGGGGCATCGTTTGCATCGTCCTGCTGGAGTTGAGGGTGATCCATCCAGGGCGACATTATGGCAGCGGCATAGACGATATGCTGCTTTATGTAGCAACGGGCGCAATCCTCACGGGTTTGTGCAGCCCATTGGATTACAGCACGCCTGCTTTGGTTTATTACTGCATTGCCTGGCCATTTTTGGTGGTGGTGGGCATCCGCTACCTCGACCGCTTGATGGCGTTGGCGGCGTTTGTGTGTTCCCTTGCTATTGTTCTCCTTTCAGTCAAGGAAATCCCACGTCTGGCGCTATACTTACTGCCTTTTGCGGGGATGCTGTTTTCTGCGGCGGTGTACGTTTTTTCAAAACAAGGACAAAAGCGCTATGCATGGAGGCACTGGCACGCGATGCTGAGCATAACGGAATTGTTGGCGCTGATCACTTTTTATGGCAGTGGCAATTATTGGGTGGTGCAGCAAGCCGCCGCAGATTTATTTCAATTGGAAGTAGTGCCGATGGCCTGGTTTTTTTGGGCGTTCACCTTTGTGGTGCCTTTTACCTATATTTTTGGAGGCATACGAGGCAAAGACCGTCATCTATTGGATGTAGGGCTTGGCTGCGCAGCTGCGGCCGTCATTTCGTTTCGATACTACTACCATGTGCTGCCCTTGACCTGGGCCACGGTAATCTGTGGCGCAGTGCTGTTTGCAACGGCCTACTTTTCTATCCGTTATTTGCGCCAAAATGAGGGGGCATACACTTACGAGGAGGATTCAGAGACTTCACTATTGCAGGAAATAGAACAGCAGCTCATCGAGCAGACTATTGTCAACCAACCGGGGCCAACGCCTGAAAAAAGGGAGTCGTTTGGCGGCGGGCAATTCGGCGGTGGTGGGGCGAGCGGGGACTATTAATATTATAAAACACATAGGCACAATAGAACACATAGTTTTGATTTTAAACACTATGTGTTCTATTGTGCTTATGTGTTTCAAAACTACTACCCCATCAGTTCGTCCATAGGGGGCAGTTTGCCAAATTTTCGAAGCGCGGCAAAATGTGAGCGCAAGGCATGCCCAAAAGTTTTGTGTTCTAAATAGGGGACGTTGAATTCCGCTGCGGTGCGTTCCACGATACCTGAAATGCGCGGGTAGTGCACGTGGCAAATTTTAGGGAACAGGTGATGCTCCACTTGGTAATTAAGGCCACCTACATACCAGGACAACAGGCGGTTTCGGCGCGAAAAATTGACCGTAGTATTCAACTGGTGAATCGCCCATTCATTTTCAACAATGCCTTTTTCGTTAGGCAGTGGATGTGTTGTCTCTTCCACGGAGTGTGCCAATTGAAAAATGATCGTCAGGATAATTCCACAAATAAAATGCATCATCAGAAAGCCTGCCAATACTTCCAGAACCGGAATGCCCACCAGCATGGGCAAGGCTAGAAAAACAGATAAGTAAAAGATTTTGATGCCGAAGATCTGGGCTAAGAGCACCCTGTTTTGGGATGCAGAGTTTTTGTTGACCCCAATGCGTCGGTAACGGACAAACTGTGCAAAATCCTTTGCCACCACCCAATAAAGTGTTGTTAAGCTGTAAATAAAAATAGCGTGTAGCCATTGGGAACGATGGGCAGACCTCAGCTCCGTATGCGGCGAAAAACGCAGGCCTGGTTTATCAGCGATATCATCATCGTAGTGTGTGATATTGGTGAAGGTATGGTGCAGGTGGTTGTGCTGCCATTTCCAATTGCTTATGGAGCCGCCCAAGAGTATCAGGGAATATCCGAGCAACTCGTTGATGCGGGGGTTGACTGAATATGCACCATGAATGGAATCATGCATGACGCCCATGCCCACACCCGCCATGGCCACGCCCATAAAGGCCCACAAAGCGAGAGACCAACCCAAAGCGGGTTGAAGCCAGACGATTAAAAATAAGGGGATCAGGTAAGCAGACAGTAGAATGATAGTCTTGATGATAACGCCTGCATTGGCGTGTTTCGACAAGTTGTTTTCTTTGAAATACGAATCTACCCGAGCATGTAACGTATTGTAAAACTGAGATTTATCTTGACTGATGAAACGAATTGGCTTGATAAGCGCCATGGAAAAAAAGAAAATGATTGACGCTTATACAGCGACAAAAGTGAAACAAGAATGCACAAATTAGTACTTTATTCCCCAATGGCGGACATTATTTTGAGGTACTGCCATTCTGAGACAAATTTAGGTTGGCGTTTTTCTTGAATCTAAGGGTCGCTGTATGGCATTCACAACAGCAGTAACCGGCCTCCGTGGGACCTTTATTTCCCTTTTTTCATCCCACCGCCTTTCATCCCGCCGCCTTTCATTTTCGAACTGCCAGGCTTGGGCGACAAGAAACGGTTGGCATTCTTGGCAAAAGCGCTCACGGTGTTCTTTTTGGGCGCAAGGATTTTCGGCTTTTTCGGCTCGGAGGGTTTTTCGTTGGGGGTTGGGTCGTTTTTTTCGTCAGACATGGTTGGATGCTTTTTGTGTTTTAAATATTGGGGGCAAAGTTAGAAAAAATGAAACAGCCTCATGTTCAAACAGCTTCAAAGGTTTTTCGACAGGATTTACAAGATTAACAGGATAGAAAAACATTCAATAAATCCTGTCGAAAGAAAAGTCGCTGCATGAGGTTGCAGGTGGTTGGCAACAAGATTGGGTCGCCGAAAAAAAGTATTCCTATCCTTTTTTACAGATATTTGCCCAGCAAAACTGTGCAGCCTCCAAATGATTGACATCTTCATCGCCTACTCGCACAACGACCTCCACCACAAGGACGAGCTCAAAAAATTCCTCCGACCACTGCTCCGCGAAGGCCGCGTTTCGATGTGGGACGACTTTGACATAGAGGCCGGGCAGGACTGGGACGAGAAAATAAAAGAACGCCTCTACGGCGCAGACATCGTACTGCTGCTTGTCAGTGCCGACTCCTTGGCTTCCGATTATTTCTACAGCAAAGAAGTCAAAGTCTCGCTTGAGCGCCATGCACGCCGCGAAGCCACCGTGGTACCTGTCATCCTCCGCCACTGCGATTGGATAGAAACACCCCTCGGCAACCTCGAAGCCCTGCCCGAAAAAGGCCGTCCCGTGTCAGAGTGGTCCACCCGCGATCAAGCCATGCAGGACGTGGTGAGTCGCTTGCGTCGCGTGGTAGAAAGTTTGGAGCAACGGCGGCTCACCGAGATAGCGCAGGCTGCCGAAGCACACAGCGTAAAGGAGGCCGAAGCACAGCGCCAGCGCCCCGAAAAAGAACGCCTCGCTCAAGAGCGGCGCGAACACTCAGCCGCCAACACACCGGGCGACACCAGCACCACAGCCCGGCTGCTCACGGGCATCGGCGCAGGAGTCGCGCTTGTTGTACTGCTGCTGTTGTGGCAACCGTGGAAGGGCAGCAGCGAAAAGCCGCAGCATCAAGAGCCGCCTTCCGTAGTACAGCCCGAGGACAACGGCAAAAAAAACGAGTTTCCAGAGCAGCCCCCCGCCGACCAAACCGCTTTCGAGCAGGCAGAACGCATCGGCACCGTGGCCGCTTGGAAGTATTTTTTAGAAAAACACCTCAACGGCACCCGCCGGGTAGATGCCGAAAAGCAATTAGCCGACTTGAACGCGCGCATCACCGCCATGCTCAAAGAAGCCAACACCTACATCCGGCTTGATGAACCGCGCAGGGCAAAATCCCTGCTCCAAAAAGTGCTGTATCTTGACCCCGATAACGCCACAGCACAAGCAAAACTGAAATTGTTGAAATGAAAATCACCCTCCCTTTCTCTCTTTTACCCGCCATAGTCTTGACGGCGGCGGGCCTCCTACTCGCCGCAGCACCCCTCGTCGCGCAGACCTGCCTCGAAATCGCCATCCAAAAAGGCCAAACGGCTTACAATCAGGACAACTACCTAAAAGCCAGGGAATACTGGCAAGCCGGAAAAGACTGCCCCAGCACCAATGTGCAAAAACTCAACGGCCTCATCTGGAAAACCAGAGATGCCGACGGTGATGGCATCGTGAACGGGCGTGACAAATGCGCCAACACGCCAGGCCCGGTTTCCAACAACGGTTGCCCAGAAACGAAATCCGCAACTGAGGAAACATCCCCAAAACTGGCCGACCGCGACCGCGACGGTGTGGCTGACAAAGACGATAAATGCCCCGACACGCCGGGACCCAAACAATTCAACGGCTGCGAAGACAGCAGATTAGACCGCGATCTTGATGGCGTACCTGATGATGAAGATAAATGTCCTAATATGGCGGGATTCCCCAAGAACAAGGGATGTTCTGATGAATATGGGCGATATCTAATCCATGAGGCAGTAGAAGAGCGGAATCTTGAATTGGTGGAAAAACTTATCAGGTCTGGACAGGCAATTGATATGGAGGTTTCCAAGGGGGGAGCAACCGCTCTCCATTTGGCATCTGAAAAAGGATACATGGAAATAATCGAGACTTTAATTGAACATGGTGCCGATTGGCGAAAAACTGATGATTATGGCAATACAAATCTGCATTATGCTGCTTCACAAGGTGGTATTGAATCTGTTAAATACTTTTTTGATAGGTTTGGTCCTGATCGAATAAATATAAAAAATGATGAGGGAGAAACCCCATTGCACCAATCTATAACATCGGGCAGTGAAGCAGTTGTGGGCTTTTTAATTGCAAATGGGGGGTATGTTAATGCAAAAAGTAAAATTGGGTTAACTCCTATTTCCAACCTTCCACTCGAATGGAATTTTAAAGTGGCCAAACTGTTGTTAGATAATGGTGCAAATCCTAATGATTATTATCTTAGCTTTTTTGGCTACAAATTCCCTATTCTATGTGAAGCTGCTAGCAACAGCCAATACGATATTATGAAGATACTTTTGGAAAAAGGTGCCAATGTAAACGCCAAAGACGAAGATGAAACTTACAACCTTTCTCCTCTTCTTTGGTCTCTCCGGGGTTATCAAGAAGATAATCCTGAACTCACGATAAAATGTGTTGATCTTCTACTTGGTTATGGAGCGAACCCCAATGCTGTGAGCCCCACTGGAGCTACGGCGCTACATTTAGCAGCAGCAATTGGAAAAAGAGAAATTGTGCAGTCGCTTCTGAAAAAAGGAGCTAAAAAGTATGCTACATTTTTTGACAAGGAAACCAACAAATCAAAAACGCCTTGGGATTTGGCGCAGGAGCATGGCAAATATCATTTAGAAGATTTGCTCAAATAAACATCATGCTGGCGATAGAGAAGCAAAAACCCTTTTTGCAAACACCCATGACCAATCCACTGAAAATCCTCGTCAAGGATTTGAATCAGGATATGCTGGAAGACATTCGCCAACAGTACGGCAATGCATTCACGGATAAATCGCTTTCCCCGCCTTCAGCGCACCCTCGATGGTGCCGTCCAATATTTCACTTCCTGGAAACATCCACTCCCCCGGGTCATAGTTGTCCCGGCTGTATTTATAGACTGCGAAATCCCATCGGCTCATGTCTCCCGTCCATTCCAGTCGCCCGATGTGGGTCTCCGCTTCTGCTTCCTGGTTTATCATGGATGTGGACAGCCCCAGCATTTTGGCGGCCAAGTTCATGAAGTGAACCTCTTCGCTGCGGTCGTCTGTCCGCGACAGGTAGCAGAATTTGCCCCGAAAACGAATCTGGTATTTCATTTTGTGCTTTTGGTTGTAGGTCTCGACGATTTGTTGCACGGATGCTTGGATATCGGTTGGGATGGTTTGTTTTGCCATGATGGAAGATGGTTATGTTATGGTTGAGGTTGTTGGGATAGTATTTCTTGAAAACGCGCTTCGCCGATTTTTTCTCTGATGGTGTTGAGGTAACTAGCAGGCGCCTGCACATTCGGTGAGCCGATTTTTTGAAAAATGCTGTAGGCTTGTATCAGAGGCGGAATCGCTTCTTCTAAGTGGTTTTGTTTGAAGAGCATGCCTCCTATATTGTTCAGTGTGGTAGCCATACCGGCGATATCGCTGATTTCCTGCGTTATTTTTAAACTCGCTTTCAAATAGGTCAAAGCCTTGGCATAGTCTCTTTTCGCGATGTATATTTGACCAATGTTATTCAAGGCCAAGCTCTCGCCTTTCAAGTTGCTGATTTGTTGCGTAATTTTTAAACTTGCTTCCAAATACTGCAATGCGCTGTCATAATCGCTTCTGAGTTGATATATTTGACTGATATTATTCAAGGCCATACCCTCGCCTTTCAAGTCGCCAATTTGCTGTGTAATTTTCAAACTCGTTTCCAAATACTGCAAGGCAGTGGTATAGTCGCCTTTAGCGTATGTAGTAGTTGCTAAGTTGTTCAAGGTCGCGCTCTCGCCCCTTTTGTCTCCGATTTGCTGCATTATTTTCAAACTTGATTCATAATATTGCAATGCGCTCTCATAGTCGCCTCTGACTTCGTGTATTTGGCCTATGTTGTTTAAGGTTCTGGCTTCATTGTCCCGGCGGCCACCAAATTGCTGTATTATTTTCAAACTTGCTTCCAAATACTGCAAGGCAGTGTCGTAATCGCCTCTGGCTTGGTGTATTTGACTGATGTTGTTCAAAGTCGTGCCCTCACTCTGCCGATCGCCTATTTGCTGTATTATTTTCAAACTTGCTTCCAAATGCTGCAAGGCAGTGTTGTAATCGCCTCTGGCTTGATATATGTGACTGATGTTGTGCAAAGTCGTGCCCTCGACCTGCCGGTCACCGATTTGCCGACTTATTTTCAAACTCGCTTCCAAATACAGTAAAGCGTCACGATGGTCACCTTTGTCACTAGCGATTAGAGCTAAGCCATTCAAGGCCACGCTCTCGCCCTGTTGGTCGTCTATTTGCTGACTTATTTTTAAACTTGCTTCCCAGCACTGCAAGGCGGTAGTATGGTCACCTCTGGCATGGTCAATCATACCAATCCAATTCATGGCTCGGGCAGATATTTTCAGATTGATATTTTTGTCCAAAACTATTTTGTTCAAGTCCCTTGCTTTTTGATAAAAACCAATCAACTGAAAATACCCCTGCAAACGAAACGACACTTCCGCAAACTCCTCCCAAGCCTCCGCCATTTCAAAATATTTTATTGACAATTCGTCATCCATAGGTGTGTTCCGGTCTTTGAAAAATTCTCCCGCTTTATTCGCTACCTCTTTTCTACGCTCCTCCCCCGGCCGATTCTGCCGCTGCATCCACTCCCGCGTCAGCACGTGTACCTCGAACAGTCCAGCTTTTTCATCCCAAAAACACAAAGACCAGTCGCGCAGGGTCGCCAGCACTGGGCGCAGGGTATCTTCCGTTTCCGCGGTCACTGCAGCCAAAGCCGCCAGGGGGCTGCGGGTGACAAACACACAAGTCGTCTCGAACATCGCCCGCTCCGTCGCGTTGAGCCGCGCGTCAATGCGTTCGAGCAGTAGGTTTTCGAATACCCGCGCCTCTACTTTATCCACCGAGGCGTCGAGTTTCGACCAATCGAACTGCGGGTCTTTGAGCATCATACCTTCCAAAAACTCAAAGGCGCGCGGGTGCCCGTCCAAGCGTTGGTGGATGGACACGCGCCGTGGCATCGGGATGTGGCGCAGGGTTTCGGAGAAATTGAAGTGGCGGTACTGCTCGGCGTAGGTCATCTTGTCTAAGGCCAGGTGCTGCACCACGCCCTCGAAATCGGCCACCCGGTAGCGTGTAGTGAAAAGCAGGTGGCAGCCGGGCGGCGCGTGTTCCACGAGGTACAGCAGGAATTCGCGCAGGTGCTCGCTGCCGATGGACTGTTGCAGCGCATCTTCGTCGCCGCGCTGCACATCCTCGAAATTATCAAAAATCAGAATGGTTTTGCGCCCGGTGAGGCAGTTGGCCAGCACGGTTTGGAGTTTTTGGAGCGGGGGTGCGTCCTTGTTGTCGAGGTATTGTTTCAGTTCTTCGGCGACAAATTCATCGGGACTGAGCGCCGATTTCCATTGCGCAAAAATGCGGTCGAGGATGGTTTTTTCCTCAATTTGTACGCCGTTGCGGAACATGAGCACGTCGTGGCCGTAGCGTTTGCGGTAGTTGTCGGCGAAGGCTTCGGCAAGGGTGGTTTTGCCGAGGCCGCCGAGGCCGTGCAGGCAGGCGTGGCGGTTTTGCCGGAAGCATTGGCGCAGTTGAATCAGGTAGCGTTTGCGCCCGATAAAGCCCTGGCCAATCAGTTTCGTCTGCACCGTTTTCAGGAAAGTGGACTTGGGGTAGAAGTCGTTGTAGCGGTCCGTGCGGTAGCGGTTCGGGTCGGCGAGCGCGCCGAGATACTGGTTTTGGTGCGCCACCGGGGTGAACCACTCAGCGAGGTGAGCGTGTTGAGGGGCATCGCTGCGGCGTTGCTGCACCGTGCGCCATAGTGCCTCGCGGGCATGGGCAAGGGCGTGGGTGAGCGTCGCGCCACGCGCCAACTGTTCGTAGAAAGCCGAGGTGAAAAGCGTGGCCGCCGGGTCGGTCACGGCAAAACGCATAGCCAGCACGGCCGGTATACCGAATCTGGCGAGTTGCTCTGCCATGCCGTGCTCGCCCGCCACCGCTGTCTCGCAGGCGCTCAGCAGCAGAAGGCGGACGCAGGTGTGGCGGCGCAGTACGGCGGCCAATTCGTCGCCGCGCACCTGCTGCTCGTCGCCTTCGTCGTTTTCGAGGTAGAGGATGCCCTGTTTCGCTTCGGCGAGGTAGGCGCCGTGGCCGCTGATGTGTACGATGTCGTGGCTGCGTTTGCCGAGCGCCAGGTCTATCTCACCGAGCGAGGCGTTGTCGAGGAATTCAATGACGATTTTCGGGCGCTGGTCGCCGGTGGCCTCCAAGCCGCCGATGGCCTCGATGAGTTTGCGCTGTTCGTGCTCGATTTCGAGCATTTTGTCACGCTCGCCGAGGTTTTCGGGTAAAGCGGTGATGAAGAGCAGTTTCAGGGGCGCGTCGGACAGGGAATCCCCCTGCATCTGAAAAGCGGCCAGCGACGGCTCGGTGCTGCGCACAAGGCCGAAACTGTTGGCCATAAGGTGCTGCTTCGCCTCGCCCATCCTGGACGGGAACAACAGCGAGAGGGTCATTTCCCAAGGCAGGTTGCGCACGGCTTCGTCGTCGGAGGAGACGACAAGCAGGAGTTCTTCGATCTTGCGGTTTTCGAGCAACCGGATGAAATCGGCGCAGACTGTGCCGATGTCGCCCGAAAAAAAGGCGTGGTGGAGGTCGGCGGCGAGCATCTCCTCACGGTCTTGTGGGCTGGCGTTGCCGAACCCGGCAAGGCGGAGGTTGTCGCCCTCTGTCAGGCGGCGCAGGTTTTGAAAATCGTCGGACCGGCGGAACAGGTCAGCGGGGATGTTGAAGGAGATTTTTTCGCGGAGGAGTGGTGTGCCGGAAGCAAGCGACTGTTCGTGGTGGGATTTGATGGAGAGTTGAGCGGTGTACAGATTTGCGATGTCCAGATTTGACAACTTTTCAAAAGTTGTCAAATCTCCACGCTCGATGCGCAAAAACAGAACGCTGTGCCTGAAATCGCGCTCGACAACGTAAGTGACGTCGCCGATGTGGAAATTACCGCCGACGTGGATGTCGCCATAAACGATGTTTTTTCGGGAGGAGATTGTTTCGTTCATCGGTGATTTACAAGGTGGATGTTGGGCGAAGGTATTACACGTACACTCCATTTTTCAAAAACACATGGCTATACCTGCTGATATTTTTCCTACCTTTTGCTGTGTGCTTTTACATTTTTAATGATGGAGGCAAATTTAGAAAAAAAGAAAAGCAGAAGCGCATCTTGAATTTTAGGGGAGCGTTGTATTTTTGTAGCCGTTTTAGGGTTCAATTTCACACCCCATTTTTACAAAGACACCGATACTATGACCAATACACTGAAAATCCCCGTCAAGGATTTGAACCAAGATATGCTGGAAGACATTCGTCAAAAGTACGGCACTGCGATGCTCGAAATCACGCGACCTGCCGAGGCCGAGCTGGGTGGATTGGGTGAAGATGGTTTTTGGAAAATCGTCGGCCTTTTCGACTGGTCTAAAGCAGGCGATGATCGAGCAGTGGTGGAACCGGCCGTGCAAGCATTGACTCAAATGCCCGTATCGGCTATTTATCGGTTTGACGACATCCTTTCAGAGAAACTATATATGCTTGACGGGGAAAGATTTGCTCGGCAAATTGGCGAAGATGCCTGGAAAGGAGAGGGCAGTTTTTTTTCCGTGGACAATTTTCTCTATGCCCGGTGCTGCGTGATGGCCAATGGGCGCAAAGCTTTTGATACCGTACTCGCTGATCCAGCCGCTATGCCGAAAGACCTAACCTTTGAAGGCTTGCTTTTCATCGCGCCAGAGGCTTACCGACGGAAAACGGGCAAAAATCTGCGATACCTCCCTCTTTTCAACATAGAGACATTCAGCAATCAAGAGGCTTGGGGAAACTGATTTAACCGCCCACCATGAAATTTCACGGAAACGCCAAGAAAAACCCAGAGCCAAACCACTTGTACGAAATAGTGGACAAGCTCACCGACGACATCCATAAGTATGGAATCAGCCATGACCTCATTGACGCGGACGGCCTTTCTAATCGCATTCGGGTGCAACTTGGTGACTTCAACTTAATTGCAGGCTGGGACAGGTTTCACGCACGAATCCTGATCAAAGACATTCCCGGACGGGCGCGAGCCTTGGAAATAGAAGAGGAACACATTGAAGATTTTCGGTTGAAAAATGGACAGAAACCTCCTGGAAATCGTAAGGTAAAAAAAACGCCACGTGATACCAACACTTGAAACTGGTTGGGGTTACGCTGATTAACAGGATTTGAAAAAGGATTTTCATTTCTCTACCCTTTAATTACCTTCGCCCCTCGAAATGAAAAAACGGGCCCAACGTACTTCAATTCGGTTATGCCGGAATCTGGTTTTTTGAACCAGTTTCCGGCATTTTATTAATTGGTTCGATTTTTCGATTGGTTCGATTGATTCGATTGGCGTGCTGCTCAAACCGAATCAATCGAATCAATCGAAAAATCGAAAAATCGAATCAATGCGAGACAC
>JANMME010001016.1:0-6344 GCA_031373015.1 Saprospiraceae bacterium | reverse complement strand
CATCTTGGCAAAAAGGTTCATCCAACACAAAAGCCAGAGGCCCTCCTCCACCGCATCATGATGGCCGCCAGTAAGCCCGGCGATCTCATCCTCGATCCGTTTTTTGGGTCAGGCACAACGGGCGCCGTCGCAAAAGCGAGGCTTATCCTGCCCGCTTCCCTGACCGCCGGGGCGGGGTGCAGGGCAGCGACGTTGGGGCTTGGAGAAATCACCCTGTCGCAACAATGCGAATTTTACAAAGAATTGCCCGATTCCAGCTTTGCCTTCGGCGTGGGCAGCACGACGCTGTTTGTCACCGGTCGGGGTTTTGTTGCCGATTTTTCAAGTAAACGAACCTATCCGGTCTCCGGCCTGCCAAGGGTGTGGAAGGGCGTATACCTCTTCGCGGGAGTATCGGCTGGCACACCTGATGGTGTGCCCGATTTCGAGGTCAAATCATCCCCGCTACCGAAAGTGGTGTCGAACATCGGATACCTACAGGCGCGGTACACCTTTCTTTATGGTTTGGTGGAAGGCGATGGGTTGAAGGCGTGGTTCGACAGTAAGAGGCGCTATAGCTATCGTACTGTGCAGCCCGCCGACTATACCCTGCAATTTAATCAGGCCGGGATGTACGTGGAAAGAAGCAGTGTGCTCATTGGCTTCTTAAAGGATGTAATAGCGACTTTGCCGAAGCATGGGGTAGTGGACAAAAACGGGGATCCTGTGGTATTATCCTTCCCCACCTTGTCCGTAAACAATAAATTGGACTTGAATGGAAGCTCGTCACTCGATCCCGGCAACAGCCTGTATTGGGGCGACCTGCTATCTGCCCAACAATTATTGGCTTTTGGTATTGAACAGGCCGATGCCAGTATCAGTCTGAATTTTTCAGCCCAACCTCAACAACCCTTTTTTCCTCTAACAACTGGTGGGACAAGTTTCGACCCCGCCATTCTTTGGAACACGTTGACGGGTGTCACGTTTTCTTTCGGAGACGAATTCACGCTGGCAATCAATACCCGCAATAAACCTGAGAAATGGAGACCCTATCCGCCAAACATGGACTCGCTTCTGAAATTGCGATTGCAACGAAGGCAAGGAGGAGAAGGAGGAGAAGGAGACAGGTGGCTTAACGTAGCAACCGAAGGGATAAATTGCTCTTTGGATGCCAATATCATCGGGCCGGACACAACCAAGCTTGGCGATCCGGGCGACACTTCGTTCTATGTTGGAAAAACACCTTTCTCCATCTTGTTCGCCACGGGGAATAAGCCAAACAGCCTCCTCTTGCTGCGCTGCGTCGAAAGCGCGGTGTCCGAATGCAACCTGAATGGCAAGGTAAAACTGCCGAAGCCCTCCTCTCTCAACTTGGGTTTTACGGAAATGTGCTTTACTTCCTCGGCGCAAAATGCCGGCGGGAAAGTGGACTTGAAAATCGGCGATGCGCTGGGCTATTGGGGCTTAGAGCTCGTGAAAAAGCCCGGTTTCCCAACTTCTGGCCTGGTCAGTGTGCGCACGGGACAGATCATACTTACAGCAGTAGGCTTGGGTGAAAAACGCCACTTCGCGCAGCCTTTTAACCTGACCTGGGGCGAATTGCTTGCCAACGGCGAAGTGGGGCGTATGTTTTTCGACTACAATTCGGCAGGGCAAAAGTTCGACGGTTTTAATTTCGTCACCTCCGGCGTCGCTTTGTCGCCTTACAACAAAGACCCGACAAAGCTTGCCTTCTTGCGGGTGGGCGGCATGGCCCACTTTCCGTTCTTTGGCGGCGATTATCTACATATCTTGGACTATTATGATTCACTTAAGGTGGCAATGCCGTTCAATTCAAGGGTCATTAAATTGAGCAATGAAACCCTTCCCAAGTTTTTCCCAACCGATTTCTCCATTGCCGGCGACTGGGCGGGCGGCAAGGCCCGCTTTGCCTTCGATATCGCCTACGACGATATCACCCAAAACGGCTTTACAGGAACGGGCCCAAGCAAACTCCGTTTTTTGCTCGGCGGCGACATCGGTTCCACCTTGACCATGAATCAACGCGGCACCTGTATCCGCATCGGTTCCAATCTGGCCGATATGCGGGGAATGTCCTTAGGCCCCATCGCCAACATCTCGAACATCTCGCACATCTGGGGCTGCGCTTGCATCGAGGGTGATCAGATCACCAAAGTTACCGTCGGAGGGGAAGTATCGGTAGCGGCCAATGCGAGCATCGTGGCGCGGGCCGCGGGAAGCTTGCAGGCCGTGATGCAAGAGACGCCGTCCAGTTCAAGAGTCGCCATGGACGGCGAGGCAACACTTTCCCTGGGCGCGGTCGCAGACTTGCTGGTCAACGGCCACATCGAGCTCTCAAGGAATGCGAAAGAAGAAAGGATAGAAGGCGAAGTGGCGGGACAGTTTCGTTCCATCTCAACCCTTTTCCTCGAGGCATCCTCGCTCGAAGGGAAAGGCGAAGCGAACTGGGTGTTCGGCACGGATTACGTATCCATTCAGGGTATGATGGAAATGAACATCTTGGGTCTCGGCAGTGGGGCCGGAATGGGTGCGGGTTTTTATGCGGGTGTTAATGCTCCCAAAGAAAAAGCTTGGGTATTGACCGGCAGCGATCCGCATTATGCGCTGAACATAGCCTCCTTGCCGAAACGACTCACGGGCCTGTACGGCTATCTGCACGCCAGCAATAGTGTGAACATGGGGTGGGCCATTTCAGGCGGTTACGAATCTTTTGTCGGTTTTGGCGCCTTCCTGGATCTGCCTCCGCCGCCTTTTCCCAGGCTTCCCAAGCTGGTGGGGAATCTGGGCGGAAGTATTCACGGCGAAATCCTCGGCGGTTTTGTTTCCGCTACTGCCGGCTACGACATACAGGCAGCGGTAGGGCTCGATTGCGGACTTGGATTCCAAGGCATGGTCAACCTTGAAGGTTGTGTCGTGTGGGTGGCTTGCAAGAGCATTGACCTGACCCTCACCCTCGATGGATGTGACGGTGGATTTGAAATCCGGTAAACCAAATAAATATTGAAATCATGAAAGCGAATAAATTCTCTTCTCTGCTATATCCGGCCCTGTTTTTTTTCCTGTTGCCGGACAAGACCTTACAAGCGCAAAACGCAGTTGCTGTCAGCAGCGACCCGGGCCCGGGGCTGCACATTCTACTCCGTTGGCAATTGGCACCCGGGGCGACCGCCTATCAGATCTACCGGAGCACCACAAGCGGTAATTATCCCGCAACCGCGTTGGCGTCGGTACAGCAGGCCGCCAATTGCGTGTCCATCCGCTCGCTGCTTATCACGGCGCCCGATTCTGCTGATTGGAAATTAGTAGCCCGCGCCCTGGCGGATTCCGCGACTTCTTTGTTCAACCCCTGCGCCATCGCCTCGCTGACGCCGGGTTCCCGGAAATACAACCGCTTGTTAATGGTTGCCCGGAACAATTTGCCGGTTGCCAAAACAATGGGCGCCGCTTATGAGGACCATACCGTTGTATCCGGCATCACCTATTTTTACCGGATCAAGGCCCTGAACGACAAAGGCAAAGAGATCGAAACGCTTGCCGATGAGCTCCCCGTTCAAGCCGGGTTGTTTGTCCCACCAGCTGCGCCAAAAGACATTGTGGTCGAAGCCGGCGATGCAAAGGTGCTGATCCGCTGGTCGTCGGTAGCGGGTGCAGCGGGTTACATCGTTCAGCGCTCCACAACTCCCGGTGCGTTTTTCTGGCGGGCCAATAAAAAAACGCTCATCGCACAGGTAAGCCACCACCTCAACGGCGATACCCTGTCGCCCAATACGGAAGGTTTTCTGGATGTCCAAAGATGGAACCAGAAGACCGGTGAGCCGTCCGAGGTGCATTTTGACCAGGGAATCAGTTATATCCGGGGGCTGGTCAATGGTAAAACATTTTATTATCGCGTTTGCGCAGTGGATATTTTCAATCGCCAAGGCGCATTTTCGGTAGTTTCAGCAGCGGTCACGCCGCAGGATTCAACCCCACCGGCCGCGCCACGCGACATCCTGCTCACGGCAATAGATATCAAAGGATGGGTCGACATCCGCTGGGAACACGTCCGTTTTGATGAGGTCGGCCACCGTGATTCGGTGCGTGCATACCGCATTTACCGCTTCGCTTCAGCCGACGATCCCAATACCATGTCCGCTGTATTTGTAGGGGAATTTCCGGCGCCAACCAAAAACGTGCAAGGAAAAGAAGCCTTTGATACAGCCTCCGTTCTGCGCTCCCCTTTTGGCGACCGGATCTGGTGGTACCGTATGAAGGCAGTAGACCTGAATGGAAATGTAAGCCAATACTCCACTGCGTTTTCCGTAACCGTCAAAGACGTAACGGCGCCCGGCCTGGTGCGTGGCTTGGTAGCAACCGGTCAGGAGAAGTCCATTGACTTGACATGGGCACTCAACGCCGAACCGGACATCGCCGGCTACGCCGTCTATCGCAGCCTTTGCCATCGTGGCGCCTGGGTGGATTGTAACAAATCACGGGATTGTCCGGAAAAAGAAGCCGTGGGCCTGACAATCAGTAGTTTGCATCCGCAGGCGCATTATGATCAATTCTTCAAATTCAAAGTGCCATTTTACGAGATTAGCAAGAAGGATCGAGAGCGACTATCGCTTATAGCTCAAACAATGGTTTGTCCCTGCAGCGGTGATTTTGTTTACCTCGGTGAAATTACCCATGACTCCGCTCGTATTGCCCTTCTTGCCGGTCATTTGTTGTTTTCCGACCGTACCGTTCCGGATGGATCACCCCTTTGTTATGCCTACTGGGTAAAGGCCGTAGACAGCTCCGGTAACCGAAGCGGCGCTTTTCCGGTGCCTTCTCCAGCCGAACAACCGGGGATCGTGTGCGAACGCTTGCGCGACCGCACCCCGCCGGAACCTGCGCTGTTGTCGGGCTTGTTTGCCCGTGACGGCGCTATCCGGGTCGAGTGGATGGGCCCACCGACACAGGACATCCGCGCATATCACGTCTATCGGGCTGATGCACTTGATGCAGTAGTTGAGCCGCCTAAGACCGATTATCATTGGGTTGGCGGCATGACCGTGGAATACTTCGCACCGCCGGTGGTAATGACAGAGCCGTACAAGCCCCCGGGACTGCCCGAATGTGGTGTCATTCCCGTGCAGACCAACTTTTTGATGAGCGAAGGCAATTTTGAGGATACGAGTGTGGATCCCAAGAAAACATACTGGTACAAGGTAGTCGGCATCGATTACGACGGCAATGAAGGTCCCCTTGACCGTGCCGCGCCGATCAGCACGTTTACCTTCAATCGCAAACAGGCAGCAGCACCCGTTTTTGAGGCATTGGCGCCGCAGGGTGATCCTTGCGGTTTGGTGTTGCAGTGGTCGCCCATGTTTGATTCGGTGGGGCAGGAAGGCTTTTTGGTTTATCGCGGTATATCCGCCTCCGGGCCGTTTACGCCCGTTTGCACGGCGCCGGTTCAAGGCAATACGTTCACGGACTTTCAGGTAGTTCATGGTCAAACCTATTGGTATCGCCTGGCCATTTTGATGAAAAACGGGCGGATGTCGCTGCTTTCACCTGTTACGGCGGGGGTGCCATAAGAGAATGATGAATGTTGCAATCAATTTGAAAACCAGTTTTAAAAAATGAATTATGAAAAATAAACCATTCAGTACCCTTTTGATTGGGTTGTTTTTATCCACCGTCGCCATCGCCCAGGATACCGCGTGGGTGCGCGACAACACCTGGTATTTCGATAATTTCAGTCAGCCGGAAGTCGGATGGGAAGTGTTCCGCGAAACCTTCATTGGGGTGGCGCCAGAAAAAGTGCATGCGAGCGATTTCGACCGGGTGTTATACGAAGCCATTTACAAAAACAAACTTTTCGAAACCGGTCATTGCTTCGGCATGGACCTGATGGCAATGATGATGCTCAAAAACGGTGGGCATCTGGGGTATTGTCACCCGCCATACATCTACGCCGCAGAATCGCCCGCCCCGGTTGATACAACCAAGGGCCCTTCCGACTTGACTTTGCGCCGCGCCATCCAGATCATGGAAGGCTATCAGATCACCCATCGGTTCGTGGTGTTCCTGCTCGATGTGTACGCGAAAAAACAACACAGGAACGGCATTTATGCCTACCAGCAATACAGTTATTACACTGCCATGGATGACCCTTGTGTTATTTCCATAACAAAGGGCAGCACCCCGGGCGATGAAGGACATGTGTTGGTACCGTTTTTTGCCAAAGACTCCAGCGACCACAGCATACGCCTGTACGTGTATGACCCCAACCGTTCTTATTACGAACTCGGTCCGGAAGGCCACGATTACTACCACAAGGGTCAAAATTTCATCAAAATTTTAGCCAATGGTGACTG
>JANMME010001013.1:0-2232 GCA_031373015.1 Saprospiraceae bacterium | reverse complement strand
GCGACGCCACCAAGCTAAGTATGACGGGATAACGGCGCAAATTGAGCAAGGAGCCAATAGGGTTGGCACGCCGCCAATTGAAGGGTCTGCGGTTTTCTGGCGCAAGCGATTCAGGCAGAATGAAATAGCCATACAGCCAGTTCAGCATAGCCAACCCCGCTGCTGCAAAAAATGGAGCACGGATACCAAAATGGTAGGACACTACCCCACCGACCAGTGGGCCGATAATAAAGCCCACGCCAAATGCCGCACCTACGATGCCAAAATTCTGGGCGCGTTTTTCAATGGGGCTGACGTCGGCGATATATGCCATGCCGGAGCTGAAACTCGCTCCAGTGATTCCTCCTAATATCCGACCCAGAAAAAACCACCAAATGCTGGGAGCAAATCCCTGAATCACAAAGTCAATAGAAAAAGCGAACAACGATGCTAAAATGACCGGCCTTCGCCCAAAACGGTCGCTCAGGCCACCGATGATGGGCGAAAAGAGGAACTGCATCCCCGCATAAGTGAACATCAGCACCCCTCCCCATCGAGCGGCAGTGCTTAAGTCGCCGCCCGTCATTTCTTCCAAAAGTTTGGGCAGCACCGGAATAATAAGCCCAAACCCGATGACGTCAATGAGCATCGTGATGAAGATGAATGCTAGAGCTGGCGTGCGCGATTGGAACATGGTCGTGGATTGGTGGATTGTTTACCCGCCGAAGCCTCGGCGTAGGAGGGGGTGATTGGTGATTTGGCGGATTGGGGAAAACCAAAAGGCACGAAGAAACAGGAATCCCTGCTGCTTCGTGCCCCTGCTGTACACCTGAACGCTGTTCCGGGCTACAATTCCACGCTCTTAAAATCCCAGGTATTCAAGAAATTCGTCGTGAAATTTCCTTCCTGAAAATCTTTGTTGCGCATCAATCGCTGGTGAAATGGTACCGTGGTTTTTACACCTTCCACCACAAATTCATCCAGTGCGCGCTCCATTTTTTTGATGGCCTCGTCGCGGGTACGCGCACGGCAGATGATTTTGGCGATCATCGAATCGTAGTACGGAGGTATGGTGTATCCCGAATACACATGAGTATCTACACGCACCCCATGCCCTTTGGAAGAGTGGAACGAGGTGATTTTACCAGGACTAGGACGGAAGTCGTTGAACGGATCTTCGGCATTGATGCGGCATTCGATGGCGTGCATTTCGGGGAAATAGTTTTTGCCTGAAATGGGAAGCCCGGCAGCGATCTTGATCTGCTCTTTAATGAGGTCGAAGTCAATCACTTCCTCCGTGACAGTATGCTCCACCTGAATCCGCGTATTCATTTCCATGAAATAGAAATTGCGGTATTTGTCCACCAAAAACTCGACCGTACCAACCCCTTCGTAATTGATTGCATTGCAGGCCTTGATGGCTGCTTCGCCCATTTTTTCGCGAAGTTCGGGGGTCATAAATGGCGAAGGACTTTCTTCCACCAACTTTTGGTGACGGCGCTGGATAGAACAGTCGCGCTCGGAAAGGTGACAAGCCTTGCCAAATTGGTCGCCAGCAACTTGAATTTCGATGTGGCGGGGTTCTTCGATATACTTTTCCATGTAGATACCGTCATTCGAGAACGAAGCCTTGGCTTCACGACGCGCAGTATCCCAGTTATCTTCAAAATCCTCTGGCTTCCATACAATACGCATCCCCTTTCCTCCGCCACCTGCAGTAGCTTTCAAGATAATAGGGTAGCCAATTTCAGCGGCAGTTTTTAAGCCGGCTTTTACATCCGTCAGCAAACCTGGCGTACCTGGCACACAAGGCACACCTGCCTTGAGCATCGTGTCCTTTGCAGTGATCTTATCGCCCATGGCCCGAATTTGGTCGGGAGTAGGGCCAATGAATTTCACACCATACTGTTTGCACACTTCGGCAAAAGCAGCATTTTCAGAAAGAAAACCGTAACCGGGATGAATGGCGTCGGCATTGGTGATTTCAACCGCAGCCATGATGCGCGGCACATTGAGGTAACTTTCGGACGAAGCCGGCGGGCCAATACACACCGCCTCATCGGCAAAACGGACGTGAAGGCTATCGCGGTCGGCGGTGGAATAAATCGCCACCGTTTTGATCCCCATTTCTTTACAAGTCCGAATGACCCGCAGGGCAATTTCCCCCCTATTCGCAATGAGTATTTTTTTGAACATTTTTTGGAAACCGTCTTTTTTGGGCGGGGGCAGCATTCAGAACTCACCGGGTGACTT
>JANMME010000957.1:0-1608 GCA_031373015.1 Saprospiraceae bacterium | reverse complement strand
ATCGCTGGCGGTGATGACGGGGGTGTGCAGGTAGAAAAAACCCTTGTCGTTGAAGAACTAATTAATGGCAAATGCCAGGGAGTGACGGATGCGAAACACCGCAGCAAATGTGTTGGTGCGGAAACGCAGGTGAGCATTTTCGCGCAAAAACTCGAGGCTTTGCTTTTTCGGCTGGAGGGGGAATTCGTCTGGGTTGCAGTCGCCGAGGATCTCCACAGTAGTGGCTTTGACTTCCACTTTTTGACCTTTCCCCTGACTTTCAATCAGTTGTCCAGTTGCGCTGATGGCTGCGCCGAACTTGATGCGATCGATCGTTGCCTCGTCTGTATTCTCAAAATCCACCACCACTTGCAGGTTGTTGGAGGTAGAGCCATCGTTGAGGGCGATGAACTGGTTGTTGCGGAAGGCTTTGACCCAGCCCTTTACGGTGACGTGGGTTCCGACAGGCTCGGTGCGGAGGAGTTCGGCGATTTTTATTCTTTTGGACATATTTTTGAAAAAGAGCCGCAAAAGTAGGCGAAAACCCAGATTTGGAAAGGGTAGGTCTAAGGTAATTTTTGGTTGGGTTTTTACCGCAGTGAGACCTCCGAGGTCTCACTGCGGTAAAAACCATCACTCAATTTTCAAAGTCTTCACTTCACCATTGGGCGTAACCAGCAGAAATTCCTTTTTCACCACGGTCTTTTCCGCAGGTACACGCTCCGGAAGGCTGAAGCGAACCACGAGATTGTAGGAAAACTGCACAGCGGGCTCGAGTATTTCGGGGTTGATAACGATGTCGTAGTCATTGGCCGGCACGGCATTGTAGAAGCGCGAGGTGATCTTGTCGGCGGAGTTCACCTTGCTGTTTTCGTCAATGTCGAGGCGCTGGGTGCTGAAGGCCTGGTAACTTTCGTAGCGGTTGATGGGGTAGGCCACCCAGGCGTTTTCAGCGCTGACGACGTAGGCGGAATCGAGGCGAATACCGAGTGTTTTGTATTGATTTTTAATAGTTTGGAGGTATTGGAAAGTGGTTTTGCGAAGCTCAGAATAAATGCCCTCTGAGTCTTTAACAAAATAATCCACCTTGACAATGTCGTAAATTTCCTGTCGGGCAGCGGCAGTGACGATGCGCTCCAGCAGTGCGGGGTCTGCGTAGCGGACGTGGATGTTTTTCTGCATTTCGAAGCCCTTGGGGATTTCGGTGTAGGTTTTGCGGGAAAACAGTTTTTTGCTCACATCGTATTCGTATTTCGGCAGGAAATTGACCATATCCACGTAGATATCCGTAGCGGGAATGCCGAGGTTTTTGAGCTCTGCAAGCAATCCGTCGAGGCGGGTATTGAGCAATGTATTGGTTTCGTCGGCGGTTTTTCCGGCCTGTGTGACACTGAAAATGGCCGTGTAAGCATTGGCTTTTTGGTTGGAGAGTGTGTTGACGCTGATTTCGATCTGGTTGTCGCCGATGAATTGAGCGGCCTTGGGCACGGCGCGGTACTGGGCATTGGGGACGATGTTTTGGTAGGTCTGCTGTTTCTCGGCGTAATTGCCCATGACTTGGGCGGTGAGGGGTTGGCAAACAAACGCCAAGAGCGTAAAAAGGAGAAGATTTTTCATTTTAAGTTATTG
>JANMME010000952.1:0-2998 GCA_031373015.1 Saprospiraceae bacterium | reverse complement strand
CCAGTTGGAATTGGGTAAGTTAACGCCAATGGGGGTATTCGGTGCGCAGTCTCCGCCTTCCATCGCCACATTGATGACACGGTAGGAAACGCCTTTCACTTCTTTCTTTTTATGCTCCGGGGCAATGGTCGAGTTGTCTTCAAAATACTGGGCATTCTTGCTCACGATGGCCATTTTTTTGGTGGCCTCGGGGTCGTTGTATTGCACCGTTGCCTCAAAATCACCCTTATAGCCCTTGGGGTCGTGATACACTTCGATGAAACCGTTGATCACGTCAACGGTGCTTTCGGTATCCTTGACCCATTCAATGTTGTACTCGTCGAACTTCCTCAAGTCGCCTGATTTATAGTATTCAACGAGCAATCCAAGTGCTTTTTTCTGTTGGTCATTTTCAGAAAACGGGATCGCTTTTTCGAGGTTTTCTATGATTTTGTCAATGGCCGGGCCATACATGCCACCAGATTTCCAAACGAGCTCCTTTAACATTCCACCCTCCTTCACGAGTTTTGAATTGAGCCCATACGAGGGAGGGTTTTTACCTGCGGCTTTCAATTTTTCCTTGTAAAAATTGTCCACCTCGGTAGCCGTCACACCCTCGTAAAAGTTGACAGAAGAATTAGCCACCACGTCAGGACCGTCCTTGCTGGTGCGTTTTGGCATCACGGTAGGATCGAATATTACCGGAACAAGCGTAGTCTGGATGTCGGCAAGGGGCATAGGCAAGGCCGAAGCATCGCAGCTTTGCAGGAGTGTCGAGAAGTATTCTTTGGAAAACGCCGGAATGATTTTCACTTCGTTGTAATGGTGGTGGATGCCATTGGAAAACCAAACCCGTTTTGAATAGACTTCAAAAGCCTTCCAGTCTGCGGCGGTTTTGTCGCCTTTGTAGGAATTGTGGATGGCTTCTATGGTTTTTCGGACCGCCAGATTGTATTTACAGTGTTGGTCGTAAATGATGTCGCGTCCGGCGAGCGCCGCCTCAGAGAGGTAATAAAGGAAGGTTTTTTGTTTGATAGAAAGTTGGTTAAATCCGGGCAGATCGTACCATAGTATTTGAAGGTCGGCAAAAGTATCGAGTAAGACTTTTTCCGCAACGGGGGCGGATTCCAGGTTCGGGTTTGCTTTTTTTTCGCCGCAGGCAAATGCGGTCAAAAGAATCGAAAGGAAAAGGATGTGTGAGAATCTCATTGAATCAATGAATTGAATGGTCGAAATGATAAGAAAATTTAATCAGGCCAGAGACCGCAACCCCTGGACCAACAAGTGAACCGTGGTACAAGGGTTTTGGTCAGCAAAATTGCGGCGGCCTTCATATAGGTCGAAGAGTCGCTTAGCATTCAAAATAGCTTGGGTTTCGTTGCCGTAGGATTGGAGAATCTTATAAAAATTCGGATCGTTTTTCTGGTAGCGGTAGTTTGGGCCGAGGTGTTTTTGGATTCCTTCCGTGAGCATATCAAGGTATTGGACACGACCAATTGCGGATTCAAAATATTGGAAATGAAGCAGATACCATAGTTCAAAAGCTTCATTGCTCCATGCACAACCGATGCCCCCGCGCTTGCAAGTTTCGATAGCGTCGTTGAAATGTCCCGGCGGGAAAGCATCGCGGTCGAAAACTACCCAGAGACTGTCAATCGGTAGGCCAGAAGATTCTTCTTTTTGTTTCTTCACCTTTTTAGCTTTTGCCACGAGCGAGGCTGTATTGTCTCCCGCTCCTTCGATGTCAATCCGAATGGTCTGCAATACACCTGGCGACAAGTCTTTTTTCAGCCCTTCAAAATAAAGAGGTTCAGTCTTTTCTCCCTCACACACAAGGAGAAAATAGCGGCGAAGTGTGCGTGTTCCGAACGCTCGCCTCGATTCATGCCGACTGAATCGGCCTGCTATTGGTTCGCTTCCACTTCGCTTTTTTGCCATGTCGGGTTCAGCAGGTTTTCGAGGTTTCCAATATGTGGGACTGCACCATAGCGGCCCTGCATGTAGTCTTTGTAGAATGAGCGGTCTTTGCGCACCTTGCCATTCCCTTCTTCTTTAAACTCGGCTAATGAGTACAAATCCGTTGCGCCATACTGGTCTTTTTCAGTGAAATAAATCTGGTCGCGGCGGAAGTTGCCGTAGCTAAGCAGGTTAGTGTCGTGTGTGGCGAAGATGAGTTGCGCGTTGTTGGGGTTCGAGGCCGGGTCGTTGAAAAGGCGCACGATGGCGCGGGTCATCAGGGGGTGGAGTTTTGCGTCAAGTTCGTCAGCAACTAGAATGCCGCCATTGTAGAGGCAAGAAAATATGTAGCCTGAAAGATCAAACAGTTTATTCGTGCCAGAAGATTCGGCCTCTTCCATGTCGAATTCCACTTCTCCATCTGGTTCGTTTTGCTGGTTAAATTTTTGGTGCTTGGTTTTTGCTGCAATCAGGGTGGTCTTAGAAATTCCACCTTCCCAGTCTTGGGCCTCAACATCTTCAATTTCAAGATAAATATCATTAAGACCAAGATCCAATTTCTTTACAAACTCAATAGCATCTGCACTTAATTTTTCATTTAAAAACAAGTTGAAGGTGTTATTGCGATATAACCTGCTATAGTCTGACGAAGTTGGGATGCATTTATTAAACCATGCTAAAAGAGTTGCAGCCACCGACCCATTAAATTGATCACATATAGAAAGGAAGAGGGAGTTAGGTTTTGTCTTTATTTCAAGCCCTTTCCCTTCTTTGAAGGATTTACTGATCTGAATATCCCCCTGTTCTCGAATAAACAAAGGCTTTTCCATTTCTCGTTTTGACTCGAAGAGCCACTCCGCATGACACCGAAATTTATCAATTTCAAAACCATATCGGTAACGCAAATCATCAATCAAGAGGATAGCCTCAAAATAAGATGGCTTTGGGGTAGATGTTTCATTGAGCAAAAAAGGCTCAAGTTTTATTTCGTCTGACGATGAACGACTTGCAGAATGTAATACATTACTCCTCATCACTCCCATTGCCCGCAACAAATTCGACT
>JANMME010000916.1:0-5605 GCA_031373015.1 Saprospiraceae bacterium | reverse complement strand
GCGAGGGCCACGCTACGCTAATTCCCATCATCGTCCGGCCCTGCCATTGGGCCGAATACTTCGATATTGGCCAATTCCAAGCCCTGCCAGTCAAGGCCCGCCCCATCCTTTCGAGCCATTTCCCACACCGTGATGAAGCTTTTTTTGAAATTGCTGAAGGCGTGAAAAAAACAGCGGAAGGTATCCGCTCTAAAAAGATAGCCGCTTTTGCTGCCGAAGCCCAACGCGCAAAGGAGGAAGAAGCCCAGCGGGTAAAAGAGGCAGCCGAACAAGCGGCCCTCGCTGCCGCTGCTTTGGCCGCCAATGAAGCCGCCGCCGCCAAGGCTTTGGCGGCTAAACAGGAAGTCCAACGCCAACACCGCCAAGCAGACAGCCTTCGCCTCAAAGATGAAGCCGCTTGGGAATCCGCAATCGAAGAAAATACCCTCCATGCTTATGATACTTACCTCGAAGAGGGCTTTACGCTCCACAAATCAGAGGCGGAAAAGCACATAAAAGCCTTGCAATTCGCAGAATTGAAGCGGAAGGCAAAGGAAGCGGAGACAAGAAAATCTAAAGAAGAAAAACGCGCCCTATCGCGTAACGTGGTCGCTGTAAAAACGGTAGCATCACTCTCTCAAATGTTCCCCACAGGCATCCTGTTGCGTAATATGGTTGATGTCAAAGGCGGCACCTTCCGCCTTCCCGACAAAGTGGAATGCACCCTCAGCGACTTTGCCATCGGCAAATACCAAGTCACTTTTGAGGAATACGACCGCTACTGCGAGGCCATGAAAATCGACAAGCCCAGCGACAAAGGCTGGGGGCGTGGCAAGCGGCCAGTTATCAATGTCTCTTGGTTCGATGCGGTGGTTTATTGCAACTGGCTCAGTGAAGAGAATGGTCTTGCTCGTGCTTACAAAATTGATAAAGAAGAAGTTAGCCGTATTCCGAATAGAAAAGGCTTCCGATTGCCCACCGAGGCCGAATGGGTATTTGCCTATCGAGGTGGCATTCAATCAAAAGGGTTTACATTCTCTGGGAGCAACAACTTGGATGAAGTTGGCTGGTACTGGTGGAACTCAGGAGATAGGCGACTTTCGGGCGAATGGACTCCGGGTAAATCCGAGGAGTACAACTGTCGCACTCACTATGTCGGCGAGAAGCAACCTAACGAACTCGGCTTGCACGACATGAGCGGCAATGTGTATGAATGGTGCTGGGATTGGTGGGCTACCCATCCCGCTTCAAAGCAGAAGAACCCGCAGGGTGCTGAGTCGGGGCACAACCGGGTTATAATGGGCGGTTCATGGGATGATGATCACAGTGGTATTGGGATGAGAGGTAGCGTCAAACCAGAGAGTCGGAGCAGCATTTGTGGTTTCCGTTTGGCGCAGGACAAATAACCCTTTTGCGCTTTTAAACTTTTACCCTTTGGGGTTTGATTTCGGCGCAGCCGATTTTTTTTAAGAAAGAAGGCAAAATCATAACTTTGCACTTATATAATGGCAAGAGATGTTTTTCATCAGATAGTACGGGAGGCGCTCGAAAAGGAAGGCTGGACGATTACGCACGATCCTTTCGTCTTGAAAGCCGGAGGGCTTCGTATGGAAGTTGACCTGGCCGCCGAACAGGTCTTTGCCGCTGAGCGTGGTATCGAAAAAATCGTGGTTGAGGTGAAAAGTTTTTTGAGCAAATCAAAACTGCATGACTTTTACGAAGCCAAAGGACAATACGATCTTTATCGGCGAGGTCTGAAAAAAGAGGCCGAACATCGTCAACTTTATTTAGCCGTAGAGCAAGAAGTCTTTGATTCTTTTTTCCAAAAACCGCTGATTCACGAAACTCTTGAAGAGGAAAAAATCGCCCTTCTGGTGTTTAATCAAGATCAAAAAAATATCATCCAATGGATAAACTGGCTCAATACCGAACAATTGTGACGGAGGTGCTTACCGAATTGGCTAAGGTCGGCAACACCAGCACATCTACCTCAGAAATGGAAGACCAACTGCTGATTGACCCTGTCCACGACCACTATCAGGTGCTGACAGTTGGCTGGGAAGGGGCGAAGCGAGTCTACTATCCGGTCTTCCACATTGACATCAAAAACGGAAAACTCTGGATTCAAGAAGACGCTAGTGATTCCGATCTGGTGAGTATTCTTGAACAGCGTGGCGTAACAAAGTCCGACATCGTGCTGGCTTTCCATTCGCCCAGCAAGCGGGCGTACACAGGCTATGCCACAGCCTGAAAAATTTGCTTTGCCCACCACTCATGCTCTCCCACTCCCAACTCAAATACCTCCGCTCCCTCGCCGTAAAAAAATACCGCCAGCAACACGGCCAATTCCTAGTAGAAGGCGAAAAAATGGTAGCGGAACTGCTCGGGCAGTCGCGTATCCCTGTATCCGCCATCTTTGCATTGGAATCCTGGATCGAAAAAAACGCCCGGTTTTTGCGTCCTTTTTCTGATAAAGTCAGCTCCGTCACAGAAGCCGAACTCGCCAAAATATCCGCCCTCACCACGCCGAATCAAGTGCTGGCAGTGGCGGGCTTCCCACTTGAAACTTGCAACTTCTTACCCGCAGAAGTTTTAACGAAGGCGGGGCAACCTGCTACTGAAAATGTCTGCTTCTACCTCGACGGCATCCAAGACCCCGGCAACATGGGCAGTATCCTCCGCGTAGCCGATTGGTTTGGCTTCCCTGCCGTATTTTGCTCGCCCGATTGTGTGGATGTTTTCAGCCCAAAAGTGGTTCAGGCGAGCATGGGGGCAATATTTCGGGTGCACAGTTGGGAAATTGAATTGGCAGAACTTTTAGCGGCTATGCCGCAAATTCCGGTGGCTGGAGCAGTGTTGGACGGGGAAAACGTTTTCGAAGCAAAACTGCCCCAAAACGGCTTGCTTGTTATTGGCAACGAGGGGCGGGGCATATCCGCTCAAACGGAAAGCCTGCTCACGCAACGGATCAGCATCCCGCGCCACCCAGCTGGTAAAGCGGAATCGCTGAACGCTGCGGTGGCTGCTGGGATTTTGGCAGCGGCGTTTCGAAGAGATTATTAAAAGGAATGATGTTGCACGAACCAAATTGCAAGGAAAGGATGTTCTGCATTACATTTGAGCCAGAAAACAGTGGACAAACCATGAATACCCCCGCAAAAATTTTTATTGCCTACTCTCGCAAGGACGTAACCTTCCTCGACGAACTCCGCTCTCACCTCACCCCGCTCGAACGCAGCAGCCGCATCCAAGTGTGGTACGACGGCAATATCGAGGCAGGTCGCGAGTGGGACGCTTCTATCAAAGAAGCCCTTTATTCCGCCGATATCATCCTGCTTTTGGTGAGTGCCGACTCCATTTCTTCCGAATATTTTTATGGGAATGAAGTGAATATCTCACTCGAGCGGCACCGCAACCGCCAAGCCCGGGTCATCCCGATTGTGCTGCGCCCTTGCGCTTGGGAGGATACTCCGCTGGCCGAGCTCCAAGCCTTGCCCAAGGATGGCGTGGCAGTGTCCAACTGGTCCAGCCGCGACAATGCATACGCCGACATTGTGAAGGCCATCAGCCAGTTGGTCAAAGAAGGCAGCCGCCCAGTCGCTACGCCCGCTTTATCATCCTTATCGGCGACAGAAACACCCACTGCCGACGCCATGGATGAACCTGCCTCCATTTCGCCCGATGGCCGCCCCATGTGGAAACGTACGTCTGTTTTGGTCGGACTGTTCGGGGGTTTGGCAGCCTTGGTTTTGGTGGCTTCCTGGTCTATTTGGAATAAGCCAGGCCAAGTAACGGAAAAGCCCCTTGTCACCCTCCCCGACACGACCGTTCAGGCCTCGGCGCCCGTTGACCGCTTCCAAACTTTCATGCGCAACGCGGACAGCCTTTTCAAAATCAGCAAATTCGACCTCGCCAGCGACCTTTACGACAGTGCCTTGGTGGTGCGCACTGACAGTTACCAAGCCAGAGAGAGAAAGCGAAAAAGCCAGGACGAACTGGACCGTTTGGACAAAAACCAGCGATACGAAGCCGTACTAAAAGAAGCCGAGCGGCTCTACATTGCGGGGAATTACAAATCTGCATTGGCGCAATTCCAGAAAGCAGCCAAGGTTTTACCCGGAGAGCCACGAGCCAGTGCGGGTATTTCAAAATGCAACACCGCCCAGAAAAAAGTCGAGGAAGCGGCTCGAAAACAGCAGTTAGAGCGATTGGTCGCGGAAGCCCAAATCCTTCAAAAAGCAGCTAAATATGCCGAAGCTAAAGCCAAGTATCAGGAAGCGGATAAGTTATTCCCAAATGACAAGCGCGTATCAGATGGAATAGCTGCGTGTAACAGGGCATTGATTGTAAATAATATGCCAAAATATACGGCACCTAAAGTTTCCTTAATGAACCCCGAGATCTCCTCACTCAGCATAACGATGGATACTGGCAATGATGACCTGCGTGTTGGCAGCCATGCCTATATTGTGGTAGGGACAAAAGGAAAAGGAAAAAAAGAATACTTGCTGAACAAGGGAGGTATTTCTTTGGCCAATGGCTCGCAAAAGACAACGACCGTAACGCTGGATAAAAAAGTAAATCAATCAGACATTACTTATTTAGGTGTCCACTTTCAACCAAGCGCCTTAAACGCTTTTGGTATGGTGGGAGGTCGTGACAATTGGCTTTTGGATAAGATCCAAATCATAGCCGAGGGCAAAACCTTATTGTCAAAAACAGTGAATAAGCGTTTCACTTCCACAGATTCCGTCTGGGGTGAAAATGTATCCTTTTGATACCACTGTTTGGACATAACTTGCCTTACTTTCGCCCATTCAATTTTTCAAAACAAAACATTCAAACTCAAATTTTGCAACTATGACAGACATTCGCAAATATCTCCCCATTATCCTGCTTGGCTTGGTAGCCGTGCTGGTGTTCGGTATGTGCGGTTCTTACAACACCACCGTTAAAAAAGACGAAAGGGTGAAAGCAGCCTGGTCGCAGGTCGAAAACCAGTACCAGCGCCGCTCAGACCTGATTCCAAATCTCGTGAACACCGTAAAAGGTTACGCCAATTTTGAAAAATCTACACTTGAAGCCGTGGTGCAAGCCCGTGCATCTGCCACTCAGACGAAAATAGACCCGGCGAACCTTACACCTGAAGCCATCCAACGCTTTGAACAAGCGCAACAAGGCTTGTCAGGAGCATTGAGCCGTTTGCTTATGGTGACAGAAAATTACCCGGATTTGAAAGCCAACCAAAACTTCCTTGCTTTGCAGCAGCAATTGGAGGGTACTGAAAACAGAATCACCGTTGAGCGGAAGAATTTCAACGAAACCGTCCAGGATTTTAACGCATACATCCGTCGTTTCCCAACCAATTTGTTGGTTGGCGTTTTTGGCTTTTCTCCAAAAGGATATTTTCAAGCACAAGCGGGCAGTGAAAAAGCGCCCGAAGTAAAATTTTAAACACCGTTGACTTTTGACTGTTGACCGTTGACTTTTGACCGTTGACTTTTGACTTTTGACCATTGGCCGTTGACTTTTAACCATTTATGGCAAATAGTCAACGGCCAATGGTCAAAAGTCAATGGTCAACGGTCAAAAGTCAAAAGTCAACAGTCAACAGTCAACAGTCAAC
>JANMME010000844.1:0-8331 GCA_031373015.1 Saprospiraceae bacterium | reverse complement strand
AACCTCCGAGGTCTCCAATCCGTAGCCAAAGCAGCACATAATCAAATCAACAAAAATAATAATGGCCAATTTTTTCGATCGGTTTGATCGCCCACCTGCACAAGCCGTAGCAGTTTTTGCAATAGCACTTGCCATCATGGGCATTGGTTGGATGTTGAGCGCATCGGGCATAATCTCCTTCGATCGGCTATTCGCCTGGTCAATTGGGTCGGCGCTCACGCTTTTTTTTGCGATGATGAACAGTCTGTTGAGCCTCCGTGCCGTCAGTTTTGCCAAATATTGGGGAACTTCGATGTACAGTTATTTAGCCCTTGCATTTGGCACGGGCATGGCTGCATGGGGTTTTTCGGGGATTCCGCTGGGTGAAGCAGGCAGTTATCGGTGGATCTATATCGTGGTATCGGTAGGCTTCGTGGTGTTTCTTTCAATGGTCAATTTCATGAAAATTATCGTCCGCTTTGCTGAGAAGGAAGAGTGGAACCATCCTAGGAAACCCTAACTTGGAAGAACGGGGCATTAGGATCGGGCTAATGAAGCAATTCGCGCTATCTTTGCGTTACTATGACTTTATCCGAAACAAACCACACGCTGGCAGATACTACCGAAGAGCAATCGCCCCCAGCTTTGCCAACGCTCGACATCGAGGCCGACGATGACGCAGCGGTCAATGAGGAGTACTTCGAACGACATGAAATCGTGGCCGACCCAAAACAAACCCTGATCCGCCTTGACAAGTTTTTGATGGACCGGCTTGCCAACCGCTCCCGCAACAAGGTGCAAAATGCCATCCGTGCTGGATCTGTACGCGTAGACGACCGTGATGTTAAGCCCAACTACCGGGTAAGACCAGGCAACACCATCTCCATCGTGTTGCCCAAATCGCTTGAAGAAAACTTTGACATTACGCCCCAAGACATCCCGCTCAACATCGTGTACGAAGACAGTGACGTGTTGGTGGTAAACAAACCGTTTGGCCTGGCCGTACACCCTGGCGTGGGCATCCCCAATGGCACACTCGTGAACGCAGTAGCTTGGCATTTGCAGGAGCAGTTGGACAAGCTACCCGTCAAAGACGGTAATGATTCCAACCGCGCAGGCATTGTGCAGCGGATTGACAAGGATACGACGGGTATTATGGTTGTTGCCAAAAACGGGTATGCCATGACTCATCTGGCCAACCAATTTTTTCACCATACCATTGAGCGTCGCTATTACGCGCTGGTGTGGGGCGACATGGAGGGCGACGCTGGCACCATTCGCGGCAACATAGGTCGAAACCCCAACGACCGCCGCCTCTTCATGGTTTTCCCAGAGGGAGAAGATGGCAAATGGGCGGTGACGCATTGGAAAGTGGTGGAACGGTTTTACTACTGCACCCTCGTTGAATGTCGTTTGGAAACAGGCCGAACCCACCAGATCAGGGTTCATTTGAAATCCATAGGCCACACACTTTTTGGTGATATCCGTTATGGTGGCAACAAAATATTGAAAGGCACCCTTTATCCAAAATATCGCCAATTTGTGGAAGGCTGCATGGCATTGTTGCCCCGGCAAGCGCTCCACGCGAAGATCTTGGGATTTGAACATCCTACCACAAAAGAGCACGTCCGCTTCGAATCTGACTTACCCGCAGATATGTTGGCAGTGATAGAGCGATGGAGGGGATATGTGATGGATAGAAAATAGACATTGGACATTGGACATTGGACAATAAAAATTGGACATTATCCAAATAATTTAGGGAAATTGAATAATGCGCGAATCGCACCCGGTTATAAAAAACGAGTTGTTGGCTTACCTGCTCCACCCAGGGCGGATCGTGTTCATTGTGAACCCGAAGGCAGGAACGAATATGCAAAAACATTTTCGAAATAGCGTTGACCAGCATCTGAATCACAAAAAATTCGAATACTGCATTTGGTTCACCAAACGGGAAGGCCACGCTGCCGATCTTACGAAAAAAGCCTTAGCCGAAGGCTACGAGATCATTGTCGCCGTTGGCGGAGATGGTTCCATTAATGAAGTTGCTTCGGCATTGGTAGGCAGTAAAGCTACTTTGGGCATTATCCCCGCTGGTTCTGGAAATGGGCTTGCCATGCACCTCGGGTATGGGCGTGACATTGATGAAGCCATTAAAAAACTCAATACAGCTGAAGTGCAAACCATTGATTGTGGCACCATGAACGGTCGCCCCTTTATCAACATAGCAGGCGTGGGATTTGACGGACTGGTGTCCAACCTGATGAAAGGCAGCCATTGGCGCGGCTTTATGCCCTATTTTTTAAAATCGGTAGAGGCCGGTCTAAGTTATACGGCGCGTGAATGCCGCATAGAACTCGACGATAAAACTTTGGAACTCAATTGCTTTGCCATCAGTATTGCAAATGGCCCAATGTACGGATACAATTTTCAAATCGCTCCGGATGCACGCTTGGACGATGGGCTTTTTGAGGTCGTGATCATGAAGGACGCGCCACGCTGGCAATATTTTGCAGCATTGCCTTCTATGCTGAACAACAAAATATACGAAGAGGAATTTGTGGAACACTATACCGCCGCCCGGGTGAAAATTTCTGCGAAAGGCAAAAACTACGTTCACCTCGACGGCGAAGGAATGGTTGTGAAAGATGAATTAAATTTTGAAATAAAACCTGTGGCATTAAAGGTGTTGGTGCCGAAGAAAAGGGTTGAGGGTTGAGAGTTGAGGGTTTAGGGTCTCCGCTCAACGATTTGATCCTAAACCCTAAACCCTACACTCTAAACCCTAAACCCTCTGTTCAATGAGTAAAAAACTAAACTCACTTTCAGGCCTAGGTGGCCTTGTTTTTTCCACCGACCCCGATTTTAAAATCGAGGAGGAAGAAACGCCTGTGGAAAACAAACTCGCCTCCCAGCAGAATCTGCGCATCTGGCTGGAACGGGGCAGAGGCGGCAAAGAGGCTACCGTTGTAAAAGGCTACCAAGGCTCTAACGATAGTTTTGAGGCACTCGCCAAACTGCTCAAAAGCAAGTGCGCTGCTGGCGGCAGTGCCAAAGACGGCGTCATCATTGTGCAAGGCGACCACCGGGATAAAGTGTTGAAATTGCTATTGGAGTTGGGATACAAAAACACGAAAAAGGCGGGAGGGTAAATAATATGATACAGGACCAAATTTCTGATATTCACGATACGCGACTGCTGTCTTTGCAGAGGTAGACAGTTGGTTTGCCGCTTGGGATGAACTCATAAACTACCACTCTTCCAATGGTGGCTGGACAGTGGGAGAAATATTGGAACATATCATGCTGACCAATCATTATCTCCTCAAATTGATCGAAAAAGGCACAAATAAGGCACTGCGCAATGTCAATAACCTAGATTTGCAGCAAGAATTGGAAGGTTATGAGTTTCATATAAAGAATCTTTATGAGGTCGGAATCCATCAATCGTTTCAATGGATTCGCCCTGAGACGTCTATCAATACATTTACTTCCTGGCGATGCACGCCAAACGGCACATCCAGCAAATGGACAAAAACAGGAAGGCGTTTGAAGAACAAAAAGTAATCCGGCAATGAACTTCATCCATATCAAACATCGAATATCCTTTCTCCTTTTAGTTGCGCTTACAGTCCTGATCGCCTGTAACCCAGCCCGGCGAAGCAGCTCGGGGCCCACACGCCCCAATCCGCCCGTTAAACCCACTCCCGGCAAACCCGCGCCGATGGACACCATCCGGTGGACGCCCAACAATTCTGGCAAACCGCCCATTGGAGGTGTTCCAAACAAACCAGCCCCGACGACGACGGACGAAACGTATCACATCGCTTTCTTGCTGCCGTTTTTGAGCAACCAAATGGCCGGGACAGTGGTTCCTGAAAAAAGTCGCCTCGCAGTGCAATTCTATGTTGGAGCAAAAATCGCGCTCGAACAATTGAGCGATGAAGAACGCATTAATCTTGTAGCCGATGTGTGGGACACCCAGGCCAGCGACGCTGATTTTCAAAAACTTATGAGCAACCCACGGCTCGAGAAAACATCCGTTTTCATCGGCCCGGTACGCTCCAGCCATGTACAGGCATTTGCGGAATGGACAAAAGAACACCGCAAGATTTTGATTTCCCCAGAGAGCCCCAGTGTGGGTTTGACTTCGCAGAATCCAGATTTTGTGCAATTGAACCCTTCACTCCGGGCACATTGTGCCGCGATCACGCGCTATATCAGAAAAACCAGCCGACCCGATGCTGTCACGCTTGTTTGCAAACAAAAAGAAGCAGATCGCCTACTTTATTTTCAAGAAGCAAACACGGGAATTGGTGGCAGTACAAACTTTGCAGAACTCGTGCTGCCCGACGAAACCACCAATTTTGACAAGGTAGATTTGAGAAAATACCTGCGGGCTGGGCGCAGTTCGGTGTTCGTTTTGCCAACTTGGGCAAGCCAAGATTTTGTCATGGCTTTTCTTCGAAAATTGAAGGAGATTAAGGGCTCTAACCGAGTAGAAGTGTATGGAATGCCACAATGGCGCAACTTCGAAGCCCTTGATCCTGAATATCTTAGCAGCCTCAATGTGCACATCAGTTCGGCCTCCTGGCTTGATTACTCGGTACAGGAAGTGAAAGGTTTTCAGCAGAAATTCTACACGGCCACTGGAACTATCCCCGACGAGGACGGCTTTAATGGTTACGATGCAACGCTGTTTGCGGGACGAATGTTGGCGAAATACGGACTATCGTTCCCAGAACGATTGGACGAAATGACGACCACGACCTTGCGCGGGCAGTTTTCTTTTTCAAAAATTTTTGGCAGCGGTGCTGTGGATGATGGACAAAACAACCCGGATTACTGGGAGAACACGTTTGTACACATCTTGAAGTTTGACAAATTTGGCTATGTGCCCGTGGAATGAAACACATAGGCACAATAGGACACATAGGCCGCTTTTGTCATGCCGGAGGGAACTATGTGTCCTATTGTGCCTATGTGTTAAAAAATTATCATGAACGCCTCCCGCGAACAAAAAATCCGCTCCGTCATCCGTCAGTCGCAACCTGATTTGACAGTGGTGTTGGAGAATATATTCGACCCGCTCAATATCAGTGCGGTGCTCCGCTCCTGCGATGCTGTTGGGGTGCGCGAGGTGTTTGTGTTGTACACTAAAAAATACCTCGACAAGCGCGGCCTGGTATTGGGCAAGCGCACTTCTGGCGGCACCTTTAAGTGGATAGACGTTTATGTATTCGAGGATTTGGAAGAGTGTTTTAAAAGGGTGCGCGAACGTTATGGTCGTATACTCGCCACCAGCCTGAGCGAACGGAGCGAATCCTTATACAACCTGGACCTTTCCCAACCCACAGCCTTGTTGTTTGGCAATGAAGATGAAGGCGTTAGCCCAGAAGCACTGGCCTTATGCGACGGGAATTTCATCGTTCCGCAGGTGGGTTTTGCAGAGAGCCTGAACATTTCGGTGGCTTGCGCGGTCACGCTTTTTGAGGCCCGTCGCCAACGGGATGCACAGGGTTTATATGGCGCAAAAAGTAAATTTAGCGCAGCAGAACAGCAACAACTTTTTGAGCGTTGGCAGGCCATGTTGAAAGAAAAAACCTGGCACCGACAGCAGGCCATTGTGGTGGACAAAGACTCTGAGGCGCTCTTGCCTGTTTATGTGCAGCGCGACCCTTCAACACAAGCCAAGCAGCAGCTGCGCCCCAGCCCAGTGACCAAGTTTGAACTTTAATAAAACAGGAGGTTTCCGTTGACCGCCGAAGCGTAGTTTTGCCCCTCCAATTTTTCAAGCCGGAATCATGCAACTTTCTATAGTCATCCCCCTCAAAAACGAGGACGAAAGCCTTCCTGAACTCGAAGCCTGGATTAGACGGGTTTGCGAATACCATAGCCTTTCGTACGAAATCATTATGATAGATGACGGCAGCACAGATCGCTCCTGGAAGGTCATCAATGCCTTGCACGACGAAAACCCCTGTGTCCGTGGCATCAAATTCCGGCGCAACTACGGCAAATCCGCCGGGCTGCACACAGGCTTCCAAGCGGCCCAAGGCGATGTGGTCATCACCATGGATGCCGATTTGCAAGACAGCCCTGATGAGATTCCAGAACTCTATCGAATGATTGCCGAAGATGGCTACGACCTCGTAAGCGGCTGGAAAAAAGTGCGGCACGACCCCCTCAGCAAAACCATTCCGACCAAGCTCTACAACGCTGCAACGCGCTGGATGAGCGGTATAAAGCTCCACGACTTCAATTGCGGCCTCAAGGCCTACCGTGTTGATGTAATAAAAACCATCGAAGTGTATGGCGAAATGCACCGCTACATCCCCGTCATTGCCAAATGGGCGGGCTTTACAAAAATTGGCGAAAAGGTGGTGGAACACCGGCCCCGGCAGTACGGGGTCACGAAATTCGGCGGCTTTGAGCGCTTTATCAATGGTCCGCTCGATTTGATGAGCATCTCCTTTGTGGGCAAATTTGGCAAACGCCCGATGCACTTTTTTGGCACCCTCGGACTGATTTCGTTCCTCATTGGCTTTGCTATTTTGGCCTATCTGACCTTTGCCAAAACCGTTTATCAGGAATATGGTATCGCTGACCGACCGCTGTTTTACTTTGGTATTTTGGCACTAATTATGGGGACACAATTGTTCTTGACCGGTTTTTTGGCGGAAATGATCAATCGGAATTCGCCGATTCGGAATTCGTATTTGATTGAGAAAGAGATTTAGGTATGCTGACAACCCGACAAATTGCAATCACCTTTTTCGTCATGCTTGGCATTGGCGCAGCCTTGTTTGCATTGGTGTGGCGGGTAAAAGGCAACTGGGGTTTCGCTATTGGTATCGTCGGCGCCTTAATCATTATTTTTGCCTTGAAGTGGCTGGAGCAAGTACTTGAAACCAAATCCAAAGAAAAATCAGCGGCAAAAAAGCACGAAGAAGAAGCCCGCTTTATCAACAAGAGCACCAAACAGCCTGAATTGTTCTTCCTGGAGCAGAACCCCGCACTTAAAAAGAAGTTGCTGTGGGTTTTCAGTGTTTTAACGGCCATTGGATTTGGCGTAACATGGATCGGGCTTCAACTGAAATGGCCTTTCATATTGGTTGCATTTACCCTTCCTTTGGGTTTGTGGAGCGCAATGATCTGGGCAGCACTTTCAGAAAAATTCAAACCTGAAAAGCCATCCCATGACTTTTCATTCTTTTGGGGGACAAAACCTGTTTTTCGCAGGAACAATGTGTTGTTTGGAATTGTATTGATCTTGATTGTCGAAATAGGGTTTACGCTCACGCCACCACCACCCCATGCTGTTCCAATGATCATTGGAACACTTATCGCAATGTTTGTGGTATTTCTATGTCAAGTGTTTTACATTCAATTTGCTTTACAAAAAGAAATCGAGGAATGGAGTCCGAGCGAAAAACGATTGGAGCGGGTAATGGATGTCACGATCATCCTCTTGTTGATTGGAGGATACCCTGTTGTGCAAATCTTGCTGCCCAATCTTATCCAAGAGCTTTATTTTTCAATGTTATTCGCTGGAGTAGGATTGATAGTGGGGTATTTTGCACACGATTATTTAAAAAACAGGTTCACCGGATTTTTCGAAAATGAGGAACGAAAATGGGAAATCTTGTTAAAAATTTATGTCAGCTGTCTAATCTTAACACTTTGCACGGCTGCCATTGTCAATCGCAGAACAGCCGATTATAATACGAAACCGAAGGTCTACAAGGTGACCGATAAATCAGCCAGCAAACTTTACCTCTGGTTGGAAATTGAGGGCAAAAACAAAAGGTTCGAGCCGAAAAAAGGCGAATGGGAAAAACTGCAGCCTGGAGATTCCAGCAAAGTGCTGGTTGGCACGGGAGTTTTAGGTTTCGAATATATCCTTAAGTTTGAGCCGTTGCGGTGACATTTGCTTCTAAATTTTGCCCAAAATTTACATAACAACAGAAATGTCCTTTTACATTCTGCAAATGGCTGAACATTCGCCTATTAAAATGGGGAAGCCGAAAACCCGACAGAGTAGGCAAAACAGTCAAAAAATGCACCATTCGTATATGCTGGAGCCGCACTTAACCATCATAAAGACATCTGGACAAACGAGCCACGGGTGAACGAAGGATATTACGCGTCTATCAATGGGGGTTTGGGGGTTTCTTGCCAGCTATTCAAGAACATTCAATTTGTGTACAATCTTGGCCTGGGATATTTTACTTCTGATGCGGTTGACTTCATCTCAAAAGGCTCGAATGATATGTACTTGCAGAATACCCTGATGCTGGGGTTCAACTTCTAAGAAGCTGAAACAAGGCATTGTAAATGCTGACCAATCAT
>JANMME010000819.1:0-9501 GCA_031373015.1 Saprospiraceae bacterium | reverse complement strand
GATCTCGTTCATAAACGAAATGCGGGCAGCGAGGTAGGAATTGGCAGCGTACTTGGTCATTTCGGCGCTGCGTTCGTCCATGAAATAAATGGGGTTGCCTTGACGCACAAAGGGTTCGTAGAGTTGGCGCATGACCTTGCGGGCGCGTTCGCTTTTGGTGCCCACTACCACACGGTCGGGTTTCATAAAGTCATCCACAGCTACGCCTTCGCGGAGGAATTCAGGGTTGGAGACGACGTCAAACATTTTTTTCGACAGTTTTCCGGCCATGATGGCGGCTACTTTTTCGGCGGTGCCAACGGGGACAGTGCTTTTGTCCACGATCACTTTGTAGTCTGTGATAATGCCACTCAAGTCCTTGGCTACGCCCATGATATAGGAGAGGTCGGCAGAGCCGTCGTCGCCGGGCGGGGTGGGGAGGGCGAGAAAGATGATGGTGGCTTTTTCTATGGCTTCGGCCAGATCGGTGGTGAAATGGAGACGGCCTTCTTTGGTATTGCGTTCAAAGAGGACATCGAGGCCAGGCTCAAAAATGGGGATTTTTCCTGCCTGTAGGCTTTTTACTTTTTCTTTGTTGATGTCAACGCAAATGACATTGTTGCCTGTTTCGGCAAAGCAAGTTCCAGTTACCAGCCCAACGTAGCCAGTTCCGACGACGGCGATGTTCATGTATAAAATTCAGGTGTAGTTTGTAACCCGGAACGCTGTTCCGGGGCTTAATGTACCCCGGAACTCCGTTCCGGGGGCGTGATATCCCCCGGAACGGAGTTCCGGGGGACAGCCGCAAAGGTAGGGCGACCTAATGGAAGCAGGGTTGCCCAAGTTAATTTTTAACCCAGGCTTACAAATGCTTGTTTTTTAGAATATCGTTCCGACCAAACCCCCTACTTTTGGACGAATTTGGATTTCAAATGCAAACACCAATGTTTTGTTCGATTTCTATCGTTGCTGCCCTGAAACGCGGGCTTCTTTTTCCCCTGTTTTTCTTGTTGAACTTTTTGTCAAGCGCCCAAAAACCTTCGGCCAACATCGTCCCAAATCCCAGTTTCGAGCGGTATGCCAGCGCGCCCATCGGTTGGTCGTACAAGGGATCCTACTTTGGGGAAGTGGTGAAATATTGGTTCAGCGCCACTACCGCCAGCCCGGATATCTATGGCCCCGACGTACATGTGCCGATGGATTGGGCAGAAAAGGGTTTTGGCGACCAAAAGCCTCGAACGGGCAAGAGTTTTGCGGGTCTCACCCTTTTTGGTTGCACCAATGGGAAGCCGCACTGCCGCGAATTTGTGGAAATCCAATTGGCCGAACCGCTCGTAATCGGGCAAGCGTATTATGTGGAATTTTGGGTCACACATCTGGCCAAGTCGCTGCAAATCAACAATTTGGGCGCTTATTTTAGCATCAGCGAGATCAAGCGCCAGACCGACGAGGTGCTTGTGCGGGATGCGCAAGTAAGCGCCAAAGACATCGTGCCAGCCCCCGGCGGCAAGTGGGTGAAAGTGAGCGGACAGTTTGTGGCAAAGTATGAGGCTGAGTACATGGTCATTGGCAATTTCAGGGACGACTTCAATACCCTGTCCATCGCGCCGAGTGAAGATTGTTTCAACTACGCTTATTACTATGTGGACGATGTACTAGTAAAAAAAATCCCCCCGTACAAGCCCGTCCCAGTCAAATCTGACGACCTCACGCGGCAAAAACTAGAGCCTGGAAAAATCATCCAGTTGAAGAACATCTATTTCGAATTTGACAAGGACGAATTGATGCCGCGCTCCTTCGTGGAATTGAACAAGTTGCTGAAAATCATGCGCGAAAACCCCAAACTTAGCATCGAGATCATGGGCCACACCGATGCTTTGGGCGATGATGATTACAACCTCGACCTATCGCGCCGACGCGCCCTGGCGGTGGTCAATTTCCTTTTGGAAAACAAGGTCAACAAAAATCGGCTGCGTTCGCATGGGGAAGGGGAAGCGAAACCCATTGCTTCCAATGAGACGGATGAAGGGCGAGCGCAGAATCGGAGGGTGGAATTTGTGGTGGTGAAGAAGTAAAAATCGCTACTTTTGTAAGGCTAATTCATTTGCGTTATGAATACTCTCGAACAAGTAAAAGAAACTATCAATGGTCTTTCCATCAGCGACCAAGGCGATGTCTTGTTGCACATGTTGAGGTTGAAATATCGAACGACTTTGGCACAAATCCGCAAGCTGACGGCATCTAAAGACGAAGCGGATGACGCCATTGAGCATCTTTCTTATGATGCACTTTTGGAGCGGCTCCACTTATCAGAGGGAATTCTCGAAGGATTAGAGGATACAGCACTCGCCAGAGTGATGGGCCACGATGAAATAAAACGCCAATTCGACTTATGGCGCAACAAGTGATTTGGACCGAACGTGCTTCTGATGACCTTCATCACATCTTTGATTATCTTTCTACTTTTTCAGATGACCGAGCAGAATTAGTTGTTGGAGAAATTATTGACCGAGCATTTTTGCTAGAGAAATTTCCAAAATTAGGTCGAATGTGCCAGAAATCAATATTCAGAGCATCCGCGAGCTTGTTATTCATCAGTATCGAATTGTTTATACTCTTACTGCTCATGGGCCTGTAGAAATCCTCGCTATACGCCACAGCGCTCGCCCATTGCCAGAGTTTTAAGATCTCCTAAAATCCGTGTCTAATCTGTGTCATCCGTGGCCCATACCTATCCCAACTAAAAATTCCTCCACATCATACTCTCCACCGGCTTATCCGTCCGCTCATTGTACTTGGCGTTCTGCTTCTCGTTGTAATAATTTTCAATGTCGCCGTCCACACGGAAGTAGATGAGTTGTCCGATGGGCATCCCGGCGTACACACGCACGGGCATCACACAAGAAATTTCGAGCGTCCAGGTATTGCAAAAGCCCACATCGCCTTTGCCTGCCGTGGCGTGGATGTCAATGCCGAGCCGCCCGATGCTGCTTTTGCCTTCGAGGAATGGCACGGAATTGTGCGTTTCGGTGTATTCTTCTGTCACCCCAAGGTAGAGCGTGCCGGGCTGAAGCACATAGCCATCCTCTGGAATTTCAAAGGTGTTGATCTTGTTGTGGCGTTTGGCATCCAGCGCATGGTCTTGATAAACACCAAAGTAGCGGCCCAGGTGCACGTCGTAGGAATTGGTGCCAAGGCATTCGGGACGAAAGGGCTCGATCACGATTTCGCCCTTTTCAATGGCTTCGAGAATTTTTTTGTCGGTAAGTATCATACTGTAGCGCGAAATTTATTTCGCAAATGCATGGGATGTGGTATTGTGCGAAAATCATTCCGCAAAAAGACCGCAAAAGTATCTCACTCCGCCTAACTTTTTGCCAAAGCGCGTGTTTCTCTTTTCTTATGAAAAAGACCGTCGTTCTTGGCGCCACGCCCAATTCTGCACGTTATGCCTACCTAGCCACCATGCGCCTTGCGCAGCACGGCCATGAGGTCGTTCCGGTTGGAATCCGCGAAGGTGAAATTGAAGGCATTAAAATCGCAAAAGGCAAACCAGAAGAAGAAAGTGTTGATACCGTAACGCTTTACCTCGGCCCGGCCCGCCAGCCGGAATACTACGATTACATCCTCTCCCTCAAACCCAAGCGCATCATTTTCAACCCCGGAACAGAAAATCCCGAACTTGCCCATCTCGCCAAAGAACGCGGTATCGAAACCGTGGAGGGCTGCACATTGGTGATGCTTTCGATTGGGGCATATTAAACGAAATGGAGGGGATTGCGGTCAGAATCCGTCTTGTGCCACAAAGCACAAGACGGATTCTTTATTAAAAATAAATCCAACTAGTGACCTCTACTCGTATAAGCGTATTAACCCTGCAAAATTCAGCATTTTCGTCCTGAGAAAGATCAGGACAAAAAATACGGTAGGAAGATTGTTTTCATTTGGTTTTTGGCCGCTTGACGTAAAGTCGAGCGGTTTTTTTATGCCTTGACAAAAACGGTCAAATCGCGCTCCATTTCCCAGTCCTTAGCAAAGAAGAAATTGAGGCGGGCTGCCGTTTCTTCATTGACTTTCAAATCTTTAAGCGCATCCACGGGAGAAAAAACGCCGGGCTTTAATGGCGGCAAGGTATCGTTCTGCTCATTGGGCGTATAGCCCACCCATGTTTTTTGCCCCAGCAGCACGAGCAGCCAATTTTTCAAAAGCAAAGCTCTTTTACCCGAAAAAATCATCCACGCAGGAAGTGTAGCAAGCAAAACGAGGCAAATGCAGAGGTCAATCAGTCGCTTATCGCGCCGGTGACTGGGCTGAGCGATGTTGTAGCGAATGTCTATGGTGTAGAGTTCTCCCGGTTCGTCCTTGCTGCTGCTGCCAATGATGCTGAGGCTTTCTTCGGGCACTATTTTGTACGAAACAGCCGGGCCGATATGCGCCATGTGGGCCATGATGTCCTGCGATCCAATGTCCTTGGAGCAAAAAATGATCTCGTTGGCTTCGTAGATGCGCACCAGTTCTGGGAGCTGTGTCACTTCGCCGAGTCGTTCTATGTTCCCCTCTCCGTTTACGGAAGGGTTAGGGGAGGGGCCTACACGTCCTATGAAATTTTTGCCTTCCGCACTGACCCGATTCAGCAGCCCCAGCACCCGCGTGCACTCGCTTTCAGAGCCAACGATGAGCAGGCTTTTTATTTTTGATCGCCCTAGCCGAAAATTGCCAAATTCCCAAAAATGCGCCGCCACTCGAATGCCCACGGTAGCAAAAACCGACCACACAGCGCCCATCAACACCAGTGCCCGCGATGGCCGGTAGTCCAAATCGAGGAAGCCGTACACCGCAGAAAGCACGAGCGTTCCAAGTCCGAGTCCTCGAAACAACCGGCTCAAATTATACCTGGTGTCATAACCTCCGTTAAGCCAAACCGTGCCGAGCCAAATAAGAATGTAAAGCGGAAAACTGAACCACAACACATTGATTTTGAACCAAGTATGGTCGCGGTAATAGTAGTTGGCCCAAAAATCCTTGAGCAGCACAAGCCCAATGTAAATGGTCAGGGCGTCCAGTGCAGGAAGCCATGTTTTTCCCAAAAAATTGCGGAACAAGGTCAAGCCCGCCCTGAACCAGATGGCCGCTTGTAACATCAATACGAACAATCCTGCGCGAGGCCCGCTGAAATGTTTGCGGGCAAAAATGATCATGGCCTGATAAAAGGTGCGCACATAGTTGAGCGTGCCTTTTTTGGTGCTCTCCCCTTTGTAATGGATGATTTTGGTTTCGGGGAAATAGTAGTTTTTGAACCCCGACTGTTGGATACGGTAGGAGAGGTCAATGTCTTCGCCGTACATGAAAAACGCCTCATCGAGCAGGCCAGATTTGTCCAAGGCTGTTTTGCGCATGAACATAAAACAGCCCGCCAGCACATCTACTTCGTTGGTCTCGTTTTCAAGCAAATGCCCCAAATGATAGCGATTGAAAAGTGGGCTGCGCGGAAAGAGCGTGGAGAGCCCAAACGTCTTGCAAAACGCCACCCAGGGCGTGGGGAAACCGCGTTTGCTTTCCGGCAGAAACTTGCCGCTGCCGTCCAAAAGTTTGCAGCCAAGCGCACCCGCTTCTGGGTGTTCGTCCATGAAAATCAAACATTTACGAAAGGTGTCTTCCTCTACCAGCGTGTCGGGGTTGAGCAGCAAAACGTACGCACCCGTGCATTGTCGGATGGCCTGGTTGTTCGCCACGGCAAATCCCGGATTGTCGGTATTGGTGATGAGTTTGACTTCCGGGAAGCGCTCCCGCACCATGCGCACGGAATCGTCGGCAGAGTTGTTGTCTACCACCCATACTTCCCCATCAATGCCCTGGAGGGCACGGCGCACCGAGCCGAGGGCTTGTTCGAGGAAGTGGCGGACGTTGTAATTGACAATGACGACAGATAGGCGCATGGGGGCAAAGTTGGGGAAATGGTTTGAGGGTTTGGGGGTTTGAGGGTTTAGAGGTTTGAGGGTTTAGATCGTCTTGTCGGATTATAGAAACCATAAACCCCCCAAACCATAAAACCCCTAAACCATAAAACCTTTAATCAAACACCCCAACCACCACGCCCTTTGAAGATTTAATGTTCCGAACATTCAGTGTACGGCTGTTCAACACAAGCGGGATACTGCCAGGCGAAGCCGTGGGGAAAAACATATCCACGCCATTAAGGAACGGAAATCCTCCAAAGATGCCCACCGGCGTAAGTTCTGTTTGGCTATCGCCGTCGTCATAGAGAAAATAGGTGATGGCCGTTTTGGAAGGCGGGGCATACTCTGGCGTGGAAAGCACTGATCCGGCTGCAGTGAGTACATCGCGTCCATTTACTACGCCTTGACTAGCTGAAAAAACATTTACAACCGTTTGATTGTCAACGTTTGGAAGTCCGGCCAACAGTATCCCTGCGAGCGAGGGCGGCGGCGGAATGGTGCGCAAATAAACCAGGCTGTTGAGGTGCGTGATGTTTTCCCGGAAATAGTGGATGACGCGCTGGCTGGCGTTAGGCGGTGTGGTCACGAACTCAAAAGTGGTGTTCGCTTTCACATTTTCAGGCCCCCATTTACCGTCAATATCAGTAATAAAAGTAAAGTCGGGGCTGCCGTTTTCCCGTTCGCCCGTAGCGGGATTCACCTGCCAAACTTCCACTTTTGCCCCTTCAAGCGGGGTATTTTCCCCAAAAAACAACACTTTGCCGGCAATACAAACCAAGGGGCCCTGCGGTGTGATATCGAGCGTAGCGGGCGGATCGGTGTGGAAAAATTGCCATACCGCCGCAAAAGATTCTTTGCTGGTGGCAATTTGATAGTGGTCTTTACCCGCGATCATGACGTTTGTGGCGCCTGTGATATCGCCGTTGTTCGCAATCTCGTCGTCGGGACTCCAAAGGTTGAGCGTTGGCTCGGAGGCATTGGGACCTGCCGGGCCGGGCTGGACAGAAGAACCAATGTGCACATAGCCGTCCACCTTGGCAGCACGCACAGCATCGGACAGGTAGGTGTAGCACGCCCCACCACCTGCGCTGTGTCCCATCAGGCGCACATGGGTCGCGCCCGTTTCAGCAAGCACCTTGTCAATGAATACGTCAAGCAATTGAGTGGTGTTGGTGCTACCGAGGCTGTTCCAGTCAAAGGCATAGAGGTTTCTCCATTTGTAGCCGTTGGAGGTAAAAAGTTGATGGAATTTTGTCCAGGTATCGCCAGACGCGAGAAAGCCGTGCACCATCACGACGGGATACAAACAGGTGTCGCACTCAACCTGAGAGGGCGGCGGGGCGTTTTCGGGCGAAATATTGGAGATCAAATCAGCGCGTGTGCAAGTGAGCAGTCCGAGCGCAAGGAGTGTGAAAAATAGAATACGGTTCATAATATTGATCATTTTTGAACTGACAAGGTTTATAATCGGCGGACAAAAAACACGAACTTTGTGATAGTTTTTTCAACCCCGTTGGATGCGCATCATTCCATCACATTTTCCCCACCCGCCGCAGCGCAAACCGCCCATCCGAAAAGATCACTTTCAGCCAATAAACGCCAGCCTTCAACCCGGAAATGTCCACATGATTTTGATTGGCGACCAAGCAAAGCCTTCCATCTGCCGCATAAAAACAGGCCTGCGAAAATGGCTCAGAGGCCTCTATATCAATGAATTGGCTCGCTGGATTGGGCGAAACCCGAACGTCTGGAACGGTCTCCGGACTGTTCGATGCGCTCACGCACAGGTTTGTGGCGCGGGGCGTGCGTGCGCTCGTTTCCGAAAACGCGCCCAATCCGTCGGGACACCGGCTCATCGAATGATCGGCGGCTTGTACGCCAAAAGTGATTTGGTCATAAACATTCACGCCATCGCTGAGGAAGAGTGATTCGCCGGACTTACTCAGTTCAAAATCGGTGTGCTGCTCCACCAAATTCAGATTGAGATTGTCCGCCCAGACCAGCAGGTGTTCCTGCGGGGCAATTATGGCGTCTAAGGCGAATTGCCATTTGAGCAAATTGGTGTCCGAGGGAGCGAGATAAAGATGCGAAAGACCCAAGGTCTGCCCGGTGGGGTTGTAGATTTCGATCCAATCCCGAATTTTTCCTTGCTCGTTTTGGAGGCCATCTGAGTTGTTGGCGGTTAATTCGTTCAGCATTATTTCGCCAGGTGCCGCCGCCTCTATTTCCGGCTGGATGGTGTAAAACTCATGCTCCGCTCGTTCTGGGGAAAAAGCCCCCGTTTGGGCGTTTTCTGCATAAATATAATACTGAACGCTCAGCGAAAGCAAGGGGCATTCTGCACCAAAAACGCCGTCGCCCCCCGCGCCATCGCCATGCACGCCATCGTCGAACATGGGCACACGTACGAAACGATCCGTTTTTTTATAGCGAAAACCCAGGTAAACCGCAGTGTTGTTCGTCACCGCAACGCTTACGATAGCCGTTTCGCCAAAATTATTGCCATTTGACACTGATACATTGGAAATAAGCGGTGATGCTGCCGAAAGCACGTTTTTCAAATAAGCGGCCCGCGCGTCCATAAGCAGGAAAATGCCCGGTGAAGTACCCGCCCCGTTTGATCCGGGGGTATGTGTATCAAGCGAGGCCTGAAAATTGGCGTAAGTCGAAAGGTAGTTGGTGTCCGTTTGTATCGCCGGGTCTACTAAAGCGTGTAGTTCGTTGGTCAGGGTCTTGTACTGGCCGTTGATGAAGTTTTCGTTGTTGATGGTGCGCAGGTGCGCCAGGTACATTTTGCTGTAAAAGGGGTCGTTGAGCAATTTGTTGATCAAAGGCCAGCCCGTTTCCGATTTGTGCAGGGTGTGGCTCATGGTAGGCATGGTGGTCGTGGTCAAAGCCCCGGCATTGCCACCGGCCACCGCAAAGCCTCCCATGCACATGTTCAAATCCCAGACAATGGGCTGCCATTGGCGGTTATGGTCGCGGTAGACGTAGTAATTCTGCCTGAAAGTGCCCGTATAACTGTCCAGGTTCACCATTGCGTTGTTGAAAGCAAGCATCCAGAGAAACCTGTCCACATCGGCGATTTGGCCGAATGCGTCAAAGTGATTGCTCAAAGTGTCGCACAATTGGATCAGTTCCGACCAACCTGTGTCAGATTTTAGTTCGTATTTGCTTTCATAATCAGTGATGTCGTTCCCCAGATAGGTCAAATTTGGGCCATTGCCCAGCCCCGCACCGATTGAAAGCGGATTGCATTTGACAAAGGCATATTTCGAGCTGAAAAAATGCTGGAGCAAAAACCGCTTTTCGATGCTTTCGGCATTGTTCATCAAGCCATAATAGGCGTCGTTGATGTAGACTTTGGCGAAATTGCCCCTCGGCGCGTCCATATATTGCCTCAAAATGGAATAGCAAAGCGGTTCTCGGATCATGGAATTGTCGCTCCAACCATTCCCGAGTTTTAGGTCGGTAAAACCTTGATAGTCACCGTTTTTATCATAGTCTAATTTGATGTGCAAGGGGTTTTTGGCGCGGCTGGCGTCATAGGAGCTATTGCCCTTGT
>JANMME010000757.1:0-2557 GCA_031373015.1 Saprospiraceae bacterium | reverse complement strand
ATGTCGTTCTTTTTCAACCCAGTTTTCTTTGCCATTGTGATTGTGATTTCTAGTGTCTTTTTCGGGTTTCTCTGTGGCCTCGTTGCGGGCCTCGTGTTGAAAAAAGACAAACCTTATATCCAATGACCCCTGGCATTCGTTACGGATTTTTAGGCGGGATAGTCGTGATTTTTTATTTCACACTGCTTTACATCGCCAAACAAAATCTCTTTCTGAGCCCCCTTTTTCAATGGGGAAGCATGGTTTTTTATCTGTTCTTTATGTGGAAAGCCACTGTGGACGACGCTTTAATCCACGACATCAAGCGTGATTTCCGGGAGGTGGTTCGCACACCCTTCGTTACCTTTTTGCTCATAAACCTTTGCTATTGGCTTTTTTACTATGGCCTGCACCTATACGACCCGAGCCTATTACAAGCAGAAATGAATCTTGAGCTGGATATGCTCAAAAGCCAACTTTCCGCGGGCCTTGGCGACCCGGAGCAGGCCAATAAATTTCGGGAGCGGATTCAGGACCTGGAAAAAATAATCCAATCGCCCCAACCCCAGCCGCTTGGCCCTGTTATGATGCGGATGTGTGTAGGCGCTATCGGTGGTTTCGCCCTCGCTGCCGGGGTGGCCGCATTGGTCAGAAACCTAAAAAATAAGTCATGACCAGACTTTCAACTTCTCGCAGGGTCGCTGTTGTGCGCAAATGGCTCGGGATTCTCAGCATCTCCCGGTTGGTGCGTTGGGCACTGCTGTTCGCCACAGCTTGGTGGTTGTGGGCCAACTGGCATGACGACCTTGACCCGGTTAATTGTACGGCGCACTATGCTTTCCCGGATTCCAAATTCGTACGGGTGGATGGTATGGACATTCATTACCGCACGAGCGGAAAGGGCGAACCAATTTTGCTCCTTCACGACGCCCAGAGTTCCCTGCATACTTGGGCGGGTTGGGTTGAAAAACTGAGTGAAAAGCAGCAGGTGGTGAGTGTGGACTTGCCAGGTTTTGGGCTGAGTGCCCCGCACCCACAAGGCAGTTACAGTGCGTTTATGTACGCGAGTTTTCTCGACAGCTTTTTGCAAAAACTGAACTTGAATAAAGTCTCGCTTGCCGGCTGCGGCCTTGGGGCTCAGATTGCCTGGCAATTTGCTGCCGAGTCGCCCCACCGGATAAACAAGCTCATTCTGCTGGACGCACCAGGCTTTGAAGAAAAAAGCAGTTCTTTTATTGATTGGCTTGCCAGCACACCGGTGGTCAACCGTGTCCTCTGGAAAATAACCCCGCGTGCATTCGTGCGCCTCTCGCTGGTAGACGTATGGGCGGATGACGCACAGGTAACCGACTCTCTATTGCAACGCCACTTCGACCTTTCGCTGCTGCCCGGCCATCGCAAGGCATTCACCGACCGGGCTTCTGTGCGCGACAATCGCCCTCCTATTGACCTGATCGAGCGTATCACAGCGCCCACGCTCATCCTTTGGGGCGCAGAAGACACGCGCATATCCCCAGAACACGCTTACGATTTTCACAAGCGCATTAGAGGATCGGTATTAAAGATTTACCGCAACACCGGACACTGGCCTCAGGAGGAAAACCCAGCCGAAACTTCTCAGGATGTACAGGCGTTTCTCGAGGGCAAGTTTTGAGCTTCGCATGGAATTAGTCAAAGTCGGTACATTTTCGCGCAAGCTTTCTACCTTTGCCAATTCGCAATTTTTTGCGAAAAGAACTCGATCATAATCCGTTAGTTTTTTTGAGGTAATGAAAGTATCGCTGAATTGGCTTCGAGATTTTCTCGACTTACATAAAACACCCTCTGAAATCGCCGACATACTGACATCGCTGGGCTTGGAAGTGGAAGGATGGGATACTGTGAAACCGTCGCCCGTTGACTTAGATAAAGTGTTGACTGGCAAGGTTTTAACCTGTGAACGCATACCCGACACGGATCATCTCTCGGCTACAACAGTAGATGTTGGAGATAGCATCGTGCGCTCTGTGGTGTGCGGTGCGCCCAATGTGGCTGCCGGGCAAATCGTCTTTCTCGCCGTGCCGGGCGCCAACGTTTTTAGCAAAGACGGTGATCTGTTTACCATTGGTGAGCGCAAGGTAAAGGGCGTTCTTTCGCAGGGCATGATCTGCGCCGAAGACGAACTTGGTCTCGGCCATGATCACGCTGGCATCATTGTGCTGCCCCCCGACACGCCGCTTGGCAAGAGCGGTGCCGATTATTTCCAGAAAGAATCTGATACAGTTATCGAAGTGGGGCTTACCCCCAATCGGGCGGATGCCACTAACCACCTTGGCGTGGCGAAGGACCTGGCCGCTTACCTCCGTGTCCATGAAAATGAATCCATAGCGCTCAGGATGCCGAAGGGTACGAACCTTTCTCTTTCCAATACAAGCTACGCTGTTTCGGTTGAAAACATCGAAGCATGCCCACGTTATTCAGGCATTGTCATCAAAAGCTTGAAAGTTCAGGAAAGCCCCGATTGGCTCAAAAACCGGCTGCTTGCCGTAGGTCAACGCCCCATCAACAATGTGGTGGATGTGACCAATTACGTTCGCAT
>JANMME010000742.1:0-3221 GCA_031373015.1 Saprospiraceae bacterium | reverse complement strand
AACCGGAGAACAGGAAAATATAAAACCGCCCAACATGATTCGAAGTAAGCGAAAATCTCCCTTTTTCGAAATCAAACTCCTCTCGGTTTTATATTTTCCTGTTCTCCTGTTCTCCTGTTCTCCTGTTTTGCGGTTTAATTCCTCACTGTTTCACCAACTTCACCGCCGCACTCGACCGGCCCGCGCTGCGCAAGCTGGCAAAGTAAACGCCTGCATTCCAATGGTTTCCAAGGGTTGCAAGGCCCGTTTTGGAAGCAAGTTTTTCCGAGAAAACAACTTGTCCCAAAAGGTTGCGAACTTCCAGCACAGGGTTTTCATCTGCATTTTCCCAAGAGAATTGGATGGCAAAATCGGATGCCGAGGGATTCGGCGAAACCGATAGTGTCGCTGAATCGTCCAAATCGGGCTGAACACCTACCGTGGCTGGTGTCATTTTGAAAATATCAATGGCACTTTCCAGCCAATTGCCCGCTGGCACGTCCGTCGCTGAAAATTCGATTCGAATATTATCGGTTAGCGTAGTGAAATCTTTCAAATGGATTTCACCAGAATACCGCCAGGCACTTTGCGACACCGTTTCCGTTAACACATGGATCGTTTGGTTGCCATTTAGGATATCTACTTCAAACTTGTCATTGGGAGGATTCCCCTGGGTTTGTGCATTGTAAAACCAAAAATAGTAAGAAAGCACAGCATCCTGATAGCCTGCCAGTTTCATCACAGGCGTAAAGAGCGAAACCTTGCCAAGATCCACGTCATTGGCACCTGCTGAGCCGCCGCCATTCCCTGTCATATAGCATTGGTCGTTATTGTCCGTATTCATATCATATTCGGGGTTCACCAGATTGCCTTGGTTGGTAGTTCCTTCTGGCTCGCCGCGTACCCAATCGCCCGCATCTGCCGTGCTGCCGGTAGTCCACCCAAGATCGGTGGCGAAATCGTCGTAATAACCTTTAGCAAGTTGTATTAGGGTCGCACCTGATTGATTTACCGCCACTGAATTTACGACATAGCCCCATTTCCCAGCCGTTGCGGTGTAAACGCCTGCAGGCACACAATCGAGGCTGAATTGACCGGTTGCATTGGTTGTAAGGGTATAAGCATTGGCTGCACTCTTCAACGTTACTTGTGCGTTGGCAATGGGGGCATTCGTGCCGACTTCCGAAACCACGCCATTGGCCGTAAAAACCTGACCTGCATCTAAGGTCACATTGAGTTCAGTGACTTGGCCGGTTGCCAACGTGATACTGACCGTTTTAGATAATAAACCGGGGGCAGAAATAGTTGCCGTAAAATTGCCGGGTGTAACTTGGCCAGTCTTGTAAAGCCCATTGGCCTTGGTGACCCCAATTTTTATGGGGTCGGTACTGCCATTTATCTTTACCGAAGCGCCTGCAAGCGGCTGGCCGTTGCAGCCATTGGTGATCTTTCCCTCAAGATAGCAAGCGCGTTTGTAGGTTGGAGTCAGTACGGTCATTTGGCCAGGGTCAATGTCGGACGTGATCACAGTCCCTGAAGGGAAGAACGGGAAAACGCCCCAACAGCCTTCAAACTCAAGGATTGAAGAAGCATAAGTATCGTAACGGCCAACGATGATGAGGTTGTCAGGGCGATGCGCATCTACCGTCAGCACGCCATCTGTGTACCATGAAGTAACAGCGTAGTCATTGATAATGTGGGTATTGTGCACATAAGACCCATTGCCATCGTTGGGCGAAACCTTGTCGAGGAATTGAATATTAGAAGGATCGCTCACGTCGTAGGAAGCCAAGAATGAGGGCGTGGCTTCATCCGTTGTCAAGATATGCTGACGGTCGCCTGTCATCCAAGCGTTGTGGGTAAATTTACCTGGGGTTTCCACTGTGCCAAGCAACACAGGATTGGCCTTGTCGGCCATATCAACGATATCCACAGTTCCTTTGTAGATGTGGCAGGAATAGAGCGTATCGTTGTCAGCGAAGCCGTCATGGATGTAGCCTTCCTGGTCAAATTTGCCAACATATTTCGGATTCCAAGGATCACTCAGGTCAAGCACTACTGCACCACCACTAAAAAGGTTGCTGCCATAAGCATAGAGAAACCCTTTTTTTATGTCTATGTGAAGCGCATGGATAGTGTTGAGCTGATTGGCAATGGCACCATCGCCGTGATAGTTTTTAGTGGGCAAGCTTGCGGATGGCAGCGGGCTGAGATCCACAATTTGCACCCCCTGTGAACCGGGCGATCCTTCTGAGGTGATGTAGGCATAGTGGGAATAGACTTTGATTTCCTTCCAAAGATCGTTTACTCCCGGAATTTGAACAATCTGCTGTGGCGAAGCAGGATTGGTGATGTTTACGATAATAAGCCCTTGGGAGCCGCCCAGCAGAGCGTACTCCTGGCCATTTTGCCAGTAGCCACACACGTTGGCGAGTGTTTGGCCCGGGAAGTCCATCGTAGCACGGAGTTGGAAATTGAAATCTTGGGAAAAAGAAATTTGAGCAGTCAACAGAAAAGCGACGGCAAAGGAAAGTTTGAATAGTTTTTTCATTGAAAACAGTAAAGGATGGAAGTCTTTTGAAATCGGAGGGCGAACATACGGCCTTTCAAAAAATGCGCCCGGAATACGCCCTGAACTGTCGCCCAAAAGCAATTCTTCGCATTCATTCAACTATGTTCCACCTGCCTCCACAGATTGAGCAAAGTATTTTGCTCACTGTCCCAATTCCATTCTTCGCGGGCAACATGACAATTTTGCCTAATTTTTTCGTAAAAGCCCTTGTCCTCCAATAGAATATGGATGGCTCCGACTATTTCTCCCGGGTTTAATTCGGGCAATAAAATGGCCACCTCGCATTGTGCGTTCAGTGCCCGGTATTCGGGAAAATCCATGGTCAGCACCGGCACACCAGCCTGTACACAGTCGAAAAATTTATTGGCGAGCGAATAGTAGTAGGAAAGCCCCCGGTTTTCCAAAAGGTTGAGCCCCAGCCAAGCTTGGGAGCTTAAGATTTTCAAGTCTTCGGGTTTTACGTAACCAAGAAAAACAACCCGATCCCCCAATGCCAAATCTACGGCTTTTTGCCGAAGCGTGGCAGAAAGGTCTCCTTCTCCTGCGAGTACAAGTTGCAGGTTTTCAAGGTGTTGCATGGCTTCGAGCATTGCTTCGATTCCTCGGCCTTCGTTGAGTGCGCCTTGGTAGAGGATTTGATGGTGCGGTTGCGGATTTGGGGAGACCTCGG
>JANMME010000731.1:0-3475 GCA_031373015.1 Saprospiraceae bacterium | reverse complement strand
GGAGGTGGCGGATGTTCTTATGTATCTATCAATTCCAACAATTTCGAAACGGGTTTCGGTATTTGGACCGATGGTGGAACCGATTGTATCCGGACGAATAACGCCAGCTACGCCAATTCGCCGACTTACAGCATTCTCCTCCGCGACAATACAAATTCCTCTGTTATGTCCACGACAAACCAGAATTGGATGTCTTATGATGAACTGACCGTTGATTTCTCTTACTACGCGGTTAGCTTTGAAAATGGCGAGGATTTTTGGGTTCAAATCTCCACCAATGGGGGCTCGAGTTATACTACGGTCGGCGATTTTAATGCCGGAACACAATTTTCAAACGGGTCGCATACAGCAGGTCAGGTAGTAATCGCCGGACCATTCACAACCAACACCCGCCTTCGATTCCGTGCTGATGCCTCTGCGGACGATGATCGGGTCTATTTTGATGATGTAGTGATCACCGGTTGTCAGCAGCCTGGTTTCAACGGAGGTGGCGGCGACAGGAATTATAGCGGTTTGGAAAATGATGAACAGCCTGGTATTACCAATTTCCAGGCCGGTCCAAATCCTGCCACCGATCATATCAATATTCAGTTTGATGCTACCGGCAATCTGGAAACAACCCTTCAATTGAGAGATCTGGCAGGCAGGTTGGTGCTGCAACAAGTGGTACCTGCTATCGAAGGCCAAAATAACCTATCCATACCTATGGACATGCTCACCAATGGCTTGTACCTGCTAAGTGTGAAAGCTGGCGAAGAAGCAATCGTGTTTAAGGTTGTGCTGGCGAAGTAGCAAGTGGTTGAACCATTGATGAAGCCATACTTTGGAATAAAACATGGGACATCCGGCATTTTGAGCAGTCTCTCATTTTGTTAGATTGATGAATGATGATTACATGATTGGTGGTTTTTGATGTAATGGACGATATTATTATTGACGATGGCAGCAAATCGGCCATTATCAATCCAAAATTACATCAAAAATCAAAAATCATGTAATCGTCAATCATCAATCATACTCCAGGTGTTCCTCTACCTCACCACCGTCACATTGCCCTCATAAGACAATCGCACACCGTCCACGAACAAGACTTCGGCGCGGTAAACAAACACACCCGCCGAGACAGGATCGCTCCGGTAATGACCGTCCCAGCCTCTTGGCTCGTCGTTCGCCGCACCGATGCTGCGGAACACGAGTTCACCCCAGCGCGAATATATCTCCAGTTTCACTTCCAGCACTTCTGGCCCGCCGTACACGGTAAAAAAATCGTTTTCCCCGTCGTCATTCGGGCTGAACACATTGGGGATGTACACGTCGCGCACTTTTCGCACGAACACGGTGAGGCTGTCCGTGTCGGTGCAACCACCGGGCGCTTCGGCGGTGAGCGTGTAGGTGGTGGTCTCAAAGGGCGTGGCAATGGGCTGCGGGCAATCGTAGCAGGAAAGGCCAGGATTCAGCGACCAGGCGAAGGAATCGAGCGGCGTATCGTGATCCAACAGGATTTGGGCGCTTTCGGCAAGGTTTACCGTCAAGTCTTGTCCCAGTTCGATGTTCGGAATGAGCGGTGCGACGAGCGTCGCAGAAGCCGTTGATTCACATCCATTTGCGTCTTTAACCGTGAGGGAATAATCGCCCGGCGAGAGGTTTGTAAAATCTGTTTTCGTCCCAAAGTCATTCCCTGACAAGGCAAATTGATAGGGGAGTGTGCCGCCCATGGTGCTCGTAGCATGCGTTTCTCCAGTGTTCTCCCCGGCACAGCTTGGGTTTAGAAATTGGACTTCAAGCACCAATGCCGGCGGTTGCACCAGCTCGATAGACTGCAGTGTTGAACAACCCAGGGCATCCGTAACGGTACAAGAATAGATACCAGCGGGCAAATTTTGAAGGTTAGCGGCATTGCCTCCATTGCTCCACGAATAAAGGTAGGGTGAAATGCCTCCTACGGGCAGGACCTTGATAGAGCCGTTTGATTCGCCGCGACAAGGAATGTTGAACCCATGGAAGTCCGATTTTTCGACTGAAAAAGAAAGCGGTGGAGGTTCTGTAATGTCTTGAAAGAAAGCCACATCGTTGCCAAAATTATCCTTCACTAAAATAGAATACGAACCCACGGGCAGGTTTTGAATTTTCTCCAGCGTATTGAGCCCCGCGATTGCGCCCGTACCCGCAGGCCCGCCGCCGCCGATTCGTTCCCAGGTGTAGCTGAACGGCGGCGTGCCGTTCGCGACCGAAAACGCCAAAGACCCGCTCGATTCGCCCTTGCATCTCACCGGATTTGCAACCAGCTGCCCTTGTATTTCACATTCAATGATCTGTAGCGATAGGTTCACAATACTGTCGCACCCATTGGGCGAAAGCAGTTGTTCCTGATATTGCCCGGTTTGAAAATACGGATGGCCGCCTACATATATGCTGTCGCCTTCGCAAAGGAAGAGGCTGAGGTTGGTGGTCAATGATTGCAATATCTCGACTGACAGGCGCACGAGACTATCACAGCCTTCTGAGCCGGTGAAATGGAATTCATAGTTGCCAGCATCGCAGAGCATAGTGTCAGCATATTCGTAGCACTCGCCTGCACAGATTTTGGTTGAAATATCCGTGGGCGGAATGCTGTGTACAAAGATGTATCGGCAAGTCGGCAAGGCCGTGTCGCAGGTATTCGAGGCCGTAACGCAGAGTTGGTTGAATCCCGGCGTGAGGAAATTGAGCGCTACCGTTGTATCTGTTTGGGAAGCGTAGGGCAGTCCATTAAGCGTCCAATAAAAATGCGCCGCGCCGGGCGGAAGGCTTACGGTATAGTCGTTAGGCGTACTGATGCAAACGGTTTCGGGGCCAAGGATGGTACCTGAATTGGCAAGCGGCATAACCTGCGTTGTGCCGCTCACGACGTGGATGGTGTAACTGCACACGTCATTTCCATTGCCGTCCATCACGAAATAATAATATTGGCCGATGGTGAGCGGAACGGTGTTGCTAAAGTTTTGGGTGGTGTTGGGCGGGATGTCGGTGTCGCAATTGGATACGAGTTGAAAAGTCTGGCAGTCAAGGCTCTTGTAAATCCCGACTTCGAGTCCGCCGCCCAGTTGGCAGTTGAAAACGCTGATCGAAAGGGTCAAGTTGGTACTCCCGGCGATGAATCCAATCCATTGCATGTGGTGTACCGTGCCAGTACAAAATCCGGGAGGTGCTTGGCCCTGCACACCGTCGTTGTTGGTGCCGGTAAAGCCGTTGATGTTGCATATAATGCAGGCATCGGCACAAAAGGGCTTCATATCTGGCACAGGGCCACAGGGCTGGGGCTGTGCTAAAATAGCACTGGAAAATAAAAGGAAAAGGGCGGCAAGTGCAATGTAGTTTTTCATCGTTAACCATTGTAAAACATCCATTTCCACATTTCCTTCACCGTCACTTTTTTACCATACATGAGGATGCCCACGCGATAAATACGCCCGGCCAGCCACACGAAAAATACGGC